>VRUH01000048.1 GCA_019456185.1 Candidatus Glassbacteria bacterium
CCCAGCCCGTCGCGACCGTCGTAGAGCGCATAACCCGGCCTGTCCGCCAGCCATTGGCCCGCGGGATGTCCCTGGCCGCGGAGCTGCTTGAGCTGCGGCCCCACTCGGATCAGTCCGTGGGTGCCCCTGCCCGCGGCCTCGGCGTCGAGGATGATGTCGCTCAGCACCGCGGCGTCGCGTTCTCCCAGACCGGCATTGCGGTACAGTTTTTCCAGCCGCACGCGCAGCCGGGCCAGCTCCAGTTTAGGCATCGATAGTTCCTCTCGAGCTCTCCGACATTCCTGATCTGCGCTCAGCGTTCAAACGGATTGGAAAATAGCGGGAGAGCGGATTATATTCAACCCTCGTCAGACGGGTGACAATTGACATTATCACGGGACGGAGTGTTGGAGATGGCGGATTTCGATCTTGAGGAAGTGCTGAAGCTGGCGCGGGACGCCGGCCAGTTGGCTAAAAACTATTTCGGCAATGTAAGCGCCCAGCGAAAAGCGGACAATACGCTGGTAACCCGGGCCGACCGCGAGGCGGAGCAGCTGGCGCGCGAGCGCCTGGCCGAAATCACTCCCGGCTGGCCCGTGTTGGGCGAGGAGGAGGGAAAGGGAGGCGAGCATCTGGACCGCAGCAGGCCGTTCTGGGTGGTGGATCCGGTGGACGGGACCAGCTCGTTTATCAGCGGATTGCCCTGCTGGTGCTTCAGCCTGGGACTGGTAGTGGATGGCCGGGCGGAATTCGGGGTGATCGAACTGCCGATGACAGGCGAAACATTCTATACCGATCCGGGCGGGACCAAGGTCTATCTCAATGGCGGGGAGTGGCCGGCCGAGGAGCCGGAGGATATCGACAGCGAATCGGTGCTCTATGTCCCCAGCGACAGCCATCGCGGCTACAGGATCAGCTTTCCGGGCAAGCTGCGTTCGCTGGGCAGCGCGGCCTACCACGGAATCCTGGCCGGGCGGGGACAGACCGCGGGCGCCCTTCACGGCAGGATCTACCTCTGGGACGCCGCCGCCTGCCTGGCGATTGCCGGCGCCTGGGGGCTGAAAACAGCGTATCTAGATAGCACCGACGCCGGTCCCGATGACTGGGAATTGCAGGGTAAATGCCCGGGGCACCTGCTGTTCGCCCACCCGCGGCATTTCGATTACCTGGTAGGCACGCTGGAACTGCTAAGCTGAAGGGCAACTGCTGAGAGCAAGGATATTTGCTGGTAAACCGGGGCGAAATTACTTGTCCTGACTGGAGAAATGGCGGTAGAGCCACCAGGTGAGCAGGCTGGCGGAAACGAACACCACCAGCGGAATAATCACTCCCAGCATCGGGTGGCCGATTGGGTGCAGGATACTCAGGTCCATCGTCTGTCCTCAGCACGGGCGGGCGCTTGCTACTCCCACTCCACGATACGGTCGAGTTCTTCCAGGTATTCCTTCTGCTTCTTCTCGAAAGTTTCGCTGACCGTCTTCAGCTTGGGGTCGATAATCCGGAACATCAGAATCAACTGGAACACGGTGGCCGCGGCCAGCATCCAGCCGGTGGCGAAATTGATCAGCACCAGCGCGGTCGCGGCCAGGCCGTTGAAATAGATGAAGGCCGAAAGGATGCAGGCCACCAGGTCGTCAGCAGTCCACTCACCGGCTGCCCTGGCGCTTGAATAACTGCCGCTGGATCGGCGGATGAGGTGGACGACACCCCAGATAATCACTGCCACGTTGAGTGCTACCAGCCAGCCTGTCCAGGGAAACAACTCCGCCTCCGGTTCCGGTTTTTTATGCGGCGTAGTAACGCTGACCCGAGCTGCCCGGGGCAGGCCGCTGAGTTAATATATTCCGCGCTCCGGCCACTGTAAAGAAAAAAGGCGGCCCGTCAGGGCCGCCCTGCAAAGCTGAATGCACTGCGCGTACGGATCAACTGTTTTGCAGACGCCGCTCCAGGGCATCGAGTTCGGCTGTGAGTTCACCGGGAAGCTTGTCGCCGAATTTCGGGTAGTGCTCCCTGCGCACGGACTCGACTTCCCTGAGCCAGCCCTCGGTATCGATCGCGAGCAGCTCGGCCATATCCTCTTCGCTGACACCCTCGGGACGGTCGATAGCATTCCTGGCCGGAATCCAGCCGATCGGCGATTCCTCGGCCCGGCCCTCGCCGGTGCAGCGCTCGAAAATCCATTTGAGCACGCGGCTGTTTTCGCCGTAGCCGGGCCAGAGCCACTTGCCGTCGGCGGCCTTGCGGAACCAGTTGACATAGAAGATAGCGGGCAGTTTGTCGGCCTCGGCCTTTGCGCCCAGCTCGATCCAGTACTGGAAATAGTCGCCCATGTGGTAGCCGCAGAACGGCAGCATGGCGAACGGGTCGCGGCGGATCGTGCCGGCCTTGAGGTCCAGGGCGGCCGCGGTGATCTCGCTGCCGACAATCGAGCCGAGAAACACGCCGTGGTTCCAGTCGCGAGCCTGGTGCACCAGCGGGACCGTGCTCGGCCGCCGTCCGCCGAACAGGATTGCGCTGATCGGCACCCCGGCCGGGTCCTCCCACTCCGGAGCGATCGCTGGACAACTGGCCGCGGGCGCGGTAAAGCGGGCGTTGGGATGCGAGGCCGGCTTATCCGCGGTGGCCGCATTCCACTCATTGCCGAGCCAGTCGGTCAGCGTGCCGGGGGCGTCGTAGCCGATACCCTCCCACCAGACATCGTCGTCAGAAGTCTGGGCCACGTTGGTAAAAATCGAGTCGCGCTCGATAGACTTCATCGCATTGGGGTTGGACTCCATCGAGGTGCCGGGCGCCACCCCGAAAAACCCGGCTTCGGGGTTGATCGCATACAGACGGCCGTCCTGGCCGAACTTCATCCAGGCGATATCGTCTCCCACGGTCTCCACTTTCCAGCCGGGAACAGTCGGGATCAGCATTGCCAGGTTGGTTTTGCCGCAGGCCGATGGAAACGCGGCGGCTAGATACTTTTTCACACCTGCGGGGTTAGTGATACTCAGGATCAGCATATGCTCGGCCAGCCAGCCCTCTTCGCGGGCCATCACCGATGCGATCCGCAGGGCCAGGCACTTTTTCCCCAGCAGGGCGTTTCCACCGTAGCCGGAGCCGTAGGACCAGATCATCCGGTCCTCCGGAAAATGGGAGATATATTTCTGCTCGATCGGTGCGCTGGGCCAGGCGCCGTTGTCCGATTCGCCATCGGCCAGCGGCTTGCCCACCGAATGCAGAGTTGGAATGAACTCGCCGTCCTCACCCAGCACGTCCAGGACCGCCTTGCCGACACGGGTCATGATATGCATGTTGACCACGACATAGGGAGAGTCGGTGATCTCGATCCCGATCTTGGCGATATTGGAACCCACAGGTCCCATGGAAAACGGGATGACGTACATCGTCCGTCCGGCCATGCAGCCGTCGTAAAAGCCGCGCATCGTTTCCTTAAGCTCGTCCGGGTCGATCCAGTTATTGGTAGGCCCGGCGTCTTCCTCGCGCCTGGAGGCGATATAGGTGCGTTTCTCAACCCGGGCCACATCGGAGGAGTCGGAGCGGAACAGAAAGCTGTTGGGGCGCTTGTCGGGATTCAGTTTGACAGCCAGTCCCTCATCGACCATCAACTGCATCAACCGGTCGTATTCTTCCTTCGATCCGTCGCACCATTCAACCGAGTCCGGTTTGGTCATCCGGGCTGTCTCGTCAACCCAGTCCAGCAGTTTCTTAGGGCTGGCGGGTGGGTTCATGCTGATCCTCCTTAACAAGGTGTTTTAATTTGATTCGTTTTCAGTTTTTCAACCCCCGGTCCGCTGAGGCCGGCCGCCAAGGGCAGTCGTCCGCTGGGGCTCATTGTGCGTCACCCGATCTTCACATAAGTTAGCGGATTTAAGCGTGGAACTGTTTCAACCTACGATGCAGGGCAAAACGCGCAAGAATATACAAAATAAGCAGTTAGCCCTGGGCTGTTGCTCGTGCCAGCCGGTTGGGAATGGACCTGGAATCAAGTCCGTCCGGTTTTGAATTAACAACAAAACTTTTGTAGGACCTTTACATAGTAAGATTATTGGACCGAGGTATCAAGAGTTTCCTTGCAGAAAAGGGTTGAAAGGGAACTCGCCGGCTAAATCCTCAGTCCTGGCTGCTCAGCCCCGCGTTCAGCGCCTGCGCTCTTTCTGCTTACGCTGCTGTTCGCGGTACTCGCGGTAATAGAAACCGGTGCGCTGCGGTTCGTGTTTTTTCAGTTCCTCCACGTTCGGGATTTTGCGGCTACGAATTGACCGGATCTCGCGGTCTTCGGCGGCCAGCAGTTCCTTGACCCTGGATTGTTCCAGTTCGCCCCTGCGCAGATCGTTCCACATCTCCAGCCGGTCCTCGATCCGCCTCAGCAGCAGGAGTGTTTCCGCCTTGCGGCTGTCCGGCAGGGAGTTTTGACTCATCAGGCTCCGGAGCCGCTTGCGGCTGTCAGCCAGATTATAAGCGCCAGCTCCGCTAAGCGGAGCGCGGAGCAGGAAACGGTTGGCCATGCTGAGCTGGGCCCGGCTCATGTTGATCTTCAGCAACGGGTCGTTAGGGTCGATCTTTTCGGCGCGCCGCAGCAGCACAATCGCCAGCAGGGCGAAGCCCACCCGGAGGCTGAGCTCGCCCAGGCCGTTGAACAGCCGCGATGCCGGGGCATTGAGCTTGCCCAGACTGCGGCTGTGCTCCAGCGCCTCGGCGTAGCGGCCCGCGCCGGCGCGGCTGTTATCCGCGGCAATCAGCCTCGCCAGTCCGCGCTCGATCCTGTCCTGCCAGCGCAGGAATGTTTTTCCGCTCTCAGCCATCGGTCTCGAAGGGGTTGGTTAACTGGGGATAATACGAAACAATAAAATAAGACAGGGGGGCAGTTCGCGCAAGCGCCGGTGAGGCTGCCGAACGACACCGCCAAAAGGGATGGTCACTGCCCGGCCAAAAGTTGGCCGATCTGTTCGTTGCAGCGCAGAACCCATTCCCGGGCTGATTCTTCGAGTTCCGGGTTGGAAAGCAGGTGGCTGAAATCGGTGATCGCCTTGCGCAGCTCGTTAACCGCCCGCCGGCGTCCCTCGCGGTCGAGTTCGGCGCGAAGTTGGGCGCCGCGGACCCTGGCAGCACTGTCAGCGGTGGAATCGGCAGGCAGGGGTTCGGAGGCGCGCATGGCGATCTGGAAGTGGCTCATCGCCTTGAGGTAATGCAGGTACTGGGTGGGCCCCATCCGCACCATCCGCAGTCCCTCGCCGGTGACTATCGCCGTCTGCGGGTATTCGCCGAGGGAGTAATGAAAGTAGCCCAGGTTGTAGTAGTCCCGGACCCGGAGTTTGCGCTTCAGGCGTTTGCGCTCCTCGAGTATCTGGCGGTACTTGGCCATCATCCGCCGCCGCAGCGATGTGTCGGTGGGGTCGCGGGAGAGCGCATCGCGCAGGGCGCCCAGTTCAGCTTCCAGATCGCGCAGCAGGGAGCTGTCGCCGGGTGTAAGTCCCGTCGCCCGGCCGCTATCGCCGGGTTCGGCCGCTGACGGGATCCCGTTCAGGTACTCGAAGACCGCTTCGGGGTTCATGCCGCCCTCGGGGACGATCGCTTCGAGCGCGGAATCGTCACCGGCCGGAACTGAAGGAACCGCCTGGCCGGGCAGAGCGCCTGTTTCCGCCGCCGGCGGCGGCGGGATATCGATCGCGGATTTTTTGTCCCCCAGCGCGCCGATCCAGCCCAGGTTGCCCAGGATCAGCGCCAGGCTGACGCCCACACCCGCCGCCGCCAGGAATCCCACCGCGAGTTTGATCAGCAGCCGCAGGTGACTCGCCTTCCGTTTCCGCCGCTCCGCTTCCTCCGGAGTTTCCCAGTGGAGATCCCGGCCGGCGAGGCGGGAGAGATAGCGCAGGAGGTCGTCCCTGCCGCCGGCGCTATAGACAGTGCGTTCGAGGATTTTCCCGATCTTGAGGAAATTGGCCATCCCGGCCTGGCAGTTGCGGCAGGAATCCAGATGTTCCTGGATGTGCAGGTGGACAGGGGCGGGTACGCTGTCGTCTTCCAGCTTGTCGAGAATGGCATTGATCTCGGGACAATTCATCGGATTCTCCCTGGAGGCCGTCCGGCGGGGGCAACCGGCAGTACGGGACGGGTTTATTATGGACGATATCCGGCCCGCTGTCAAGCTGGTTGACAGTCTCAGTTGCGCGTGAATACAGGCTGGCGGGAAGCGCCGGGAGCGGTCAAAACCGTTGACAGTGAAGTATCGGCGGCCTAACTTGATTTATTACCCTGAAACGTAAATTAGCACGCACTGTTCAGCGGTACCCCAGTTTTGTGCAGCGGCCGATCAGCACGGATAGGCGAATGAGGTTTTTTGGAAAGAAACTGCCCGTCGAGGGTATAATTGTCATACTGACGGTCGCGCTGTTTGCCGGCTGTTCCGGGGGGCGTGCCTCGAACGAACAGAACGGCGACCGCTACTATCGCAGCGGGCAGTACGACGATGCGCTGGCCGAGTACCTGATGGCCGAAAAGACCGCCGGAACGAGCGCGGCGCTGCTGCGCAAGATCGGCAAGGTCTATGTCATGCAGGGAGATTTCTTCCAGGCCAAAAACTATTTCGACCGTTATTTCAGCACCCGGGATTCGGTCCCGGATGAGGGTGTGCTGCTGGACTACTTCCAGATTGCCGTGGAGCGCGGCAGGTCGGGGGATACGACCACGATGGTTCACGCTCTCGAGGAAATCCTGGCCATCAATCCGTCCTTCAGCCTGGGCGCCTTTTATTTCGTGCTGGGAGACTACTATTTCGAACAGTCGGACTACCATCGCGCCATCGCTTACTACCTGCGGGGGCTCCCGCTTGACACCGAGCAGGAGCGGCGGGCCGGCTGCATGTACAACCTGGCGGCCGGTTACGAGAAGCTGGAGGACTATTTTAACGCGTTTTTGTACTACGACCAGTTTTTAACCCTCTACCCGGACCGTCCGGAGAGCGAACAGGCAAGCTGGCACAGGAGCAGCTGCAGTTACCCGCTGGCCTTGCAGATGCGCGAGGAAGGCGACCTGGAGCAGGCGTTTTATTACCTCAACCTGATTATCTCCGGCGGACAGCCGCAGCACCTGGTCGATGACGCATGGTACCTTCGCGGTGAAATCCTGCTCCAGGACAACCGTCCCGCCGAGGCCAAGCAGGCGTTCGAGAGGGTGCTGAAGCTGAACCGTTATTATTACAAAGAAAAAATCGCCGAGCAGGCACGCAAGCGGATCGAGGAGATCGAGTTCAGCGGCAGGCAGTCGCTCTAGGAACAGAAGGGTAAACGGCGGATATCGGAGGAATGTTGAGCAGAGTACTGTCTACACTCAGATCGGTATTGATGGCGGCGGTGCTGGCCGCGGCGCTGGTCGGGGCGGGGTGCAGCAGCGCGCGGCGGTTCGACCCGACTCCCGAGGGTGAGTTCGAGGAAGCGTCTTATTATTACGAGAAGGGCGAGTACACCAAGACGATCGAGCTGTTCAAGCAGATTATCTACAAGTACCCCGGCAGCGAACTGGTGGAGCAGTCTCGTTATTACCTGGCGGACTCCTATTTCCTGAACAATGATTTCATCCTTTCGGCCAACGAGTTCGAACTGCTCAACCGCGAGTTTCCCCGGGGGCGGTTCGCCGATGTGGCCCTGTTCAAAGCCGGACTTTCCTACGCGGCCATGAGCCGCCGGGCCGAGCGCGACCAGAGCGAAACCAGGAAAGCGATGGATACGTTCCAGACCCTGCTTATCAAGTACCCCAATACCGAGTATGCCGACACCGTGCGGGTCCACGTTGACCAGCTCAAGGACAAAATGGCGCTGAAGGAGTTCAAGACAGCCGAGCACTATTACGATCGCCAGATTTACGATTCCTCGATAATTTATCTGAAAAGCGTGGTCAGCAATTACCCGGAATCCCGCGTGATGCCGCAGACACTGTACTACCTGTGCCTGGCCAGCCGCAGAATGGGATATCCGGATGACGCGCAGGATGCGCTGGCCTGGCTTTGCAGGGACTATCCCGATAGCGAGCAGTCCAAAGAACTGTGCGGCAGTCCGCAACAGCAGGACGAACCGCTGACGGGTGAACCGGCCCGGGACGGGGATACGCGCTGATGGGCGGCGACTGCTCTGGCGGATTTCCGAAGACGGAGGCCACGTGCGGGTAGCAATGCTGGGCGGGACATTCGACCCGGTCCATATCGGGCACCTGATCGGCGCTCAGGCCGCCTGGGAACAGTTGGAACTGGACAAGGTCCTGCTGGTTCCCGCCGCCAGTCCGCCGCATAAGCATCAGCGCAATATCAGTTCCGCCGGGCACAGGGTGGCGATGCTTGAGGCTGCGATCGCAGGCGATGAACGGTTCGGACTGTATCTGGAGGAACTCAACCGCCCGGGCCGCTCCTACACTGTGGACACGCTGCGCGAATACCGCGAGCGGTTCATGGCCGATGGCGGCGAGCTGTTTTTCATCCTGGGCACGGACAACCTGTTGGAGTTCGACAGCTGGAAGGACTGGCGCGAAATCTGCAACCTGGCCCGGATAGCGGTGCTCTACCGTCAGGGTTACGATACCGACCCGGGGGAGCTGGAGCAGCAGTTGCCCGGAATCGACGTATGCTGGGTGGATATGCCGCTGATCGGAGTTTCGGCCACCCAGGTCCGCGGCGCGCGCGCCGCGGGGCGCTCGGTCCGCTGGCTGGTAACCGCGGCGGTGGAAAATTATATCGACAAGCATGGGCTCTATGCGCCGGCCCCGAGTTGATTTATTGTCAATCCCGGCTTAAATATAATACAGTTAATCAGTTCCGTAGGGCAATCAGCCGATGGAAAGGTACCGGTAAGGCGAGATGATAAACAGGATATTGAAATTGTTTCTGGGCGACAAGCACGAGCGGGAAATCAAAACCATCCAGCCCGTCGTGGACGAGATCAACGGGATTTACCAGGGTCTCGAGCAGTTGTCCGACGAGCAGCTGCAGGAGAAGAGCCGGGAGTTGAAGCAGCGCATCAGCGCGATCTCCGATCCGGACGAGCAGGATAAAGCCTGCGAACAAACCCTGCCGGAGGCGTTTGCGCTGGTCAAGGACGCCTGCCGCCGCAACATGGGACGCGAGATCTCGGTCAGCGGACAGAAAATGACGTGGGACATGATCCCCTACGACGTGCAGCTGATCGGCGGCGTGGTCCTGCACAGGGGCAAGATCGCGGAAATGGGCACCGGTGAGGGTAAGACGCTGGTGGCCGTGCTGCCGATGTATCTCATCGCGCTCAAGGGCAGGGGCGCCCACCTGGTGACTGTCAACGACTACCTGGCCCGTCGTGACGCCGAGTGGATGGGTACGATCTTCGATTTCCTTGGTCTGAGAGTCGGCTGTATCCAGCACGACATGGACCCTTCCGAGCGCCAGCAGGCCTATAACTGCGATATCACCTACGGCACCAATAACGAGTTCGGTTTCGACTACCTCCGCGATAACATGTCCATGCGCCTGGAGGACCGGGTCCAGCGCGGACATCACTACGCCATCGTCGACGAGGTGGACAGCGTGCTGATCGACGAGGCGCGCACCCCGCTGATTATCTCCGGCCCCGTCCAGGGCAGCGAGGGCAAGTTCAAGCAGTACAAGCCGGCGGTGGAGGACCTGGTGCGGATCCAGGTCAAGACGGTCAACACGATTGTCGGCGAGGCTTTGCAGCTTCTCAGCCAGGCCGATGAGGAACAGGACGACAAGAAGTCGCAGGAATGCAATTACGAGGCGGGCAGGAAACTGCTTCAGGCCCAGCGCGGCATGCCCAAAAACAAGCGCCTGATGAAAATCCTCCACGAGACCGGGGTCAAGAAGATGATCCAGCGGGTCGAGGCGGATTACATGCGCGAGAAAAAGATACCTGAACTGGACGAGGGCCTCTATTTCTCGATGGACGAGAAGGGCAATCAGGTCCAGCTCACCGAGCAGGGCCTCGATCAGCTGAGCCCCTCGGACCCCAACATGTTCATCATCCCCGATCTCTCGACCGAGATTAGCGATATCGAGAAAGACCCCTCGCTGAGCCCGGAGCGCAAGCAGCAGAAAATCCAGCAGGTGGAGAAGGAGTATCTGGACAAGGGCGACCGGATTCACACGATCCACCAGTTGCTCAAGGCTTATATCCTCTTCGAGAAGGACGTGGAGTATGTGGTGCAGGACAGCAAGGTGATGATCGTCGACGAGTTCACGGGCCGCCTGATGCCGGGGCGTCGGTTCAGCGAGGGCCTGCATCAGAGCCTGGAGGCCAAGGAAGGGGTCAAGATCGAGAACGAAACCCAGACCCTGGCCACGATCACGCTCCAGAACTACTTCCGCCTCTACGACAAGCTGGCCGGGATGACCGGGACGGCCGAGACGGAGAGTGACGAGTTTTTCGAGATCTACAAGCTGGACGTGGTGGTGATTCCGACCAACGAGCCGGTGGTCCGCAATGACATGGACGATCAAATATTCCGTAGCCGCCGCGAGAAATTCAACGCAATTATCGACGAGATCGAGCGGCTCAACGGGGAGGGACGGCCGGTGCTGGTCGGCACGGTCAGCGTGGAGGTTTCCGAAACCCTGGGCCGGATGCTCAAGCGCCGCGGTATCCGTCATCACGTGCTCAACGCCAAGTACCATCAGCAGGAAGCCGAAATAGTCGCCAACGCCGGCCAGGAGCGCGCGGTGACTATCGCCACCAACATGGCCGGCCGCGGGACGGATATCAAGCTGGGCGATGGCGTGTGCGAGAAGGGCGGCCTGGCGATTATCGGCACCGCGCGCCACGAGGCCCGCCGGATCGACAGACAACTGCGCGGCCGCTCCGGCCGTCAGGGTGACCCGGGCAGCAGCGAGTTCTACCTTTCGCTCGAGGATTCCCTGATGCGGCTCTTCGGCAGCGAACGGATCGCCGGGGTCATGGACCGGCTGGGTCTGGAAGAGGGCGAGGTGATTACCCACCCGCTGGTCTCGCGTTCGATCGAGCGGGCGCAGAAAAAGGTCGAGGGCAACAACTTCCAGATCCGAAAGCATCTGCTGGAATACGACGACGTGATGAATCAGCAGCGCGAGGTAATCTACGACATGCGCCTCTTCGCCCTGGAGGGCAGGGACATGGACGAGGATTTCAAGGGAATGCTGGACGAGGCGGTGGAAACCAAGCTCAACATGCATGTGATGGAGGGCACGCCGCCGGAGGAGTGGGACCTGCGGGCCCTGGGCGATGATCTGCTGCGCTCTTTTCTGCTCAACGTCAGCTTCGACGACAGCAACAAGGAGGACCTTCGCGCCGACGACGTCCGCAACAAGGTGATGAAACTGATCGACCAGCTCTTCGCGATCAAGTGCGAGCAGCTCGGTGAGGAGCGCAGGAATTTCCTGATGCAGCATGTGATGATGCGGCTTATCGACGAGAACTGGCGCGAGCACCTCCTCATGCTCGACCATGTCAAGAGCGGGATCAATTTCCGCGCTTACGGCCAGAAAGACCCGCTGATCGAATACAAAAGGGAAGCGTTCGACGCTTTTGTGGTGCTGATGGACAAGATCAAGGATGAAGTCGCCAGCCTGTTTTTCAAGGCCCAGTTTATCGACGAGGACGAACTGGAGCGCCGCGAACGGAGAGGCCGGCCGGAGCAGATGGCCGTGCACCATGCCACCGTATCGGCTTTCGGCGGCGGCGAGGAGGCCGCGCTGAGTCCCCAGCAGCAGCCCGGCAGGCAGAAACCCGTCCGCCACGACGCGCCCAAGGTCGGGCGTAACGATCAGTGTCCCTGCGGGAGCGGCAAAAAATACAAGCATTGCTGCGGACGGCACGCATAATCTTTGGTTAACAGCTCACGTCAGCCGCAACGGTTACTGTTATGGCGGAAATCAAATTAACACAACCCGAGACTCTGCTCGACAGGGAACAACTGCGGGAAGTGGAGCGTTTTCAGGCCAGGTTCGCCGAACTCGAACTCCAGTTGCACAACTGTGTCGACGAGTTTCTGAGCGTGCTTACCCGTCATTATTTCAACCGCGAAAACGGCTACATCAACGAACAGCAGGAGAACCTGCGTGAAATAGTGACGATCCAGAGCAAGCTGGAAGCTATGGCCGCCAATATGGCGACCGGCGCAGCCGAACTGAGGAAAAGAATGCTTGAGCTGCAGAAAGACCTTCAGCAGCAAGGCGGCGCTCCCGCTGAGCCGGAGAAGCCGGAACAGGCGGAAGAACCAGCCGGTGAAACCGGCAAAGCCGAACAGGAGCCGGAGCAGAAAGCGAAAGCTGAAGCGGACAAGCCGGAGGAGAAACAAGCCTCACGGGCGCCGGTTGTCGATAGACTGATCGTGAAGGGCGAGGCAAGGCTGGCCGACACGACTGAAGCCGGCGGGGAGATATCGCTCAAGGTGATATTCGACGGTTTGAGGCTGACTGACGCCTCCAACGCCGAAGCTCTCAACGAAATCAGCTCGGCGCTGCGCAAACTGCTCTACGACCGCAAACTGGTCGGTTACAGCAAGACTTCGCTGGTATTCGGTAAAAACAGAACGGTCGGCGAGGTCCTGGAGGACCTGACACCGGTTTTTCTCTCGGAGACCGTCGAGGAATTGATGGTTGTGAGCAGCTTGATCGAGCCGGGCAGCGCGGAAAAGCTCGGGCTGGCCTGTAACGTGAATCGGGAACTGGTTTACATCGAAAACCAGTAATCCGCCTGCCTGGCGGACAACTTCATACCCCGGACCGGTTGCTTGATTGCGGTCCGGGGTATAATTTTTAAGTAACGGACGGCTGTCGCCGTTGCAGTCTGAGTACTCAGCCTCAAGAGGCTTGCGGGATGCCCAAGCAATCGCTCTTCGAAATACTGGAAGGGATCAATTCCCTGGACATGGGTCCGATCGAGCTGGCTTACGAGTTCGGCGCCAGGGCCCATGCCGGCCAGAAGCGCAAGTCTGGCGATGACTTTATCTGGCATGCGGTCGAGGTGGTGCGGATCCTGGTGGACCTCAACCTCTACGACAGCATCTCTATCGCCAGCGCATTGATCCACGATGTAATCGAGGACACCGACTGCCCGCTCGAGGATATCCGCTGCGAGTTCGGCGACGAGATCGCGGGAATCGTGGACGGTTTGACCAAAATCAGCAGGATGGACGGCTATGTTTACCGCTCGGCCCAGGAAGAGCAGGTTGACAACTACCGCAAGCTGATCCTGTCGATGGCGAAAGATATCAGGGTGATCCTGATCAAATTCGCCGACCGGCTGCATAACATGCGCACCCTCTACGCCCTCTCCGACGAGAAAAAGCGCAGAATCGCGCGGGAAACTCTCGATATCTACGCCCCGCTGGCCCATCGCTTCGGTATCGCCTTGATCAGATGGGAGTTGGAGGACCTGTCGTTCAAGTATCTCGAACCGGCTAAATACAAGAAACTGGCCAAGCAGGTGCAGACCAAGCGCGGCGAGCGGGAAAAGCTTATCGACCAGTTCAAGGACCCGTTGCAGAAAGCGATCAACGAAGCCGGGATCGAGGCGGAAGTGAGCGGGCGGCCCAAGCATCTTTACAGTATCTACAAGAAAATGGAGCGGCGCGGGAACTCGTTCGAGGATATCTACGATCTGCTGGGCCTGCGGGTTATGACCCGTTCGGTTGCCGAGTGCTACCACATTCTGGGCCTGGTCCATTCAACCTGGACACCGCTTCACGACCGTTTCAAAGATTATATCGCCACGCCGAAATCGAACATGTACCAGTCGCTGCATACCACGGTTTACGGGAACCAGGGGCAGATGATCGAGGTGCAGATCCGCACGTTCGACATGCACCGCACCGCCGAGTACGGTATCGCCGCGCACTGGAAATTCAAGGAAAATCTGAAAGGCGAAAGCGACATAGACCGTCGCATGACCTGGCTGCGCGAGGTGCTGGAATGGCAGAGCGAGGCCACTGACCCGCGGGAGTTCATGGAGTTCCTCAAGGTCGACCTGTTCCACGACGAGGTGTTTGTGTTCACTCCCAGGGGAAAACTAATAAAGCTGCCGACCGGGGCCACGCTGGTGGATTTCGCATTCGCCGTCCACACCGAGGTCGGCCTGCAGTGCTCGGGCGGCAAGATCGACGGGAAGATCGCGCCCCTGCACACTCGTCTCAAAAGCGGGCAGACAGTCGAGATAATCACCAACGCCAATACCAAGCCGAGCAAGGACTGGCTCAAGTTTGTCCGGACCTCCAAGGCCCGCAGCAAAGTACGCTCCTGGGTGCGCGAGCAGGAATACACCGACAGTGTCCGGCTGGGCAAGGACATGCTGGTGCGGGAATTCAAACGCCAGCGCAAGAGCCGTGTCGATGAGCAGCAGCTGGCCGGAGCAGCGGAGAAACTGAACGTTTCACCATCGTCCGAAAAACTGTACGAGGCCCTGGGGCAGGGAATCGTTTCGCTGAGGCAGGTGATGCACACCCTGTTCCCCGAGGACGCGCAGAAAGAAACGCGCCCTGCCGAGGTGTCGACCATGGACCGCCTGATGGACAAGATCCGCAAGGGCGGCCGGGACTCAGGGATCAAATTGCAGGGGATCGGGAACCTGATGGTAACCTGCGCCGGTTGCTGCCAGCCGGTGCCCGGCGATAAAGTCGAGGGTTACATAACCCGTGGCCGGGGGATCACCATTCACCGGACGGACTGCCCCAATCTGATACGCACCGGCAGTAATTCCGACCGCCGGGTGCCGATCGAGTGGGAATCCGACAAAGGGGACCAGTTTATTGTCCGGCTGCTGGTTTCGGGCACAGACCGCAAGGGTGTGCTGGCGGAAATGACCAGCGCCATCACCGATTCCGGCACCAATATCCGCGGCGCCAGTACCAAGAGCGCCGAGTTCGATTTTACGGCCACCTTCGTGGTGGAAGTCAGCAATCTCAAACAGCTCGACAAAGTTATTACGGCATTGAAAAAAATCAAAGGCATTGACAGGGTCCAGCGAAAAGAGTCATTTTCATCAGAGGCCTTGTCTTCGCCGGGTTAGTTTGCCGCGACGCTAGAGTGCGGTTTCTCTGATAACTTTCAGCTGATGGAGGCCGGAATGGGTGCGCTGCCGCAGTTCATCTCTTGGCTGACTGATTTGGCGGCGGGCCAGTGGTTGACCCATCTGGTCCCCCGCGCCCAGCGCTGGAAGGAGATTCAGGGCGGCTGGGCGGAATCCTCCAGCGAGGCCTCCGGCCCTGTCGCCTGGGGACTGGGGATTGTCGTTGTGGCGGGCGGGTTGTATGTTATTCTCCAATCTCAGCGTGAGAAGAAAAAACGCCGCGAGCGCGAACTGCTTTATTTTGACCGCAAGGCTGTCGACAAGGACCTCGACCGCAAGCATATCGATCTGCTGATGTCGATTGTCAAGCAGGTCACGATCTCCTCGCCCTACCGCGTGCTTGAATCATACGACGTGTTCCAGCATCTGGTGGAAGCCTACCACCAGAAACAGAAATTCTCCAAGCATGAACATAAGTTTTTTCATCAGCAGGTTGACGAAATCAAAGAGGAACTGGGATACAACAAGATCGAGGAGACGGTCCAGCTTCAGAATACCCAGGAAATCCGTAAGGGTCAGGAAGTAAAGATAATCATCGACCGCGACAGCCAGTCCTACGAGTACAGGTCGGAACTGTTGTTCAACACCGATGAGCGGCTGACATTCAGCGCGGCGGATATCGACCTGAGCTTTATCAAGCCGGCCGGCGGCAAGCCGATCACGGTGCAGTTTTACAGGGACAATGACGCCGGCTACTCTTTCCTCACGACTCCCTCCCAACCGCCGGACCAGGAAAAGAAGGAATTATATCTCAAGCACCCCACGAAACTCGAGCGCAAGCAGGCCCGCAGTTTCAGCAGGATGGAGGTCCATTTTTCGTTCAGCTTCTTTCACCTCGCTAAAGATAAATTCAACACGATTGAAGTGGACATGAACCTGGACAAGTGTGAATCACTACCCGTGTTCATCGCCGAAACTGTCGATATAAGCGGCGGCGGACTGGCCTTTTACACGCGTCACGGTGTAAAGAAGGGCGATTTCCTGTACCTGAACTTCCAGCAGTTGAGCGAGGAGCACAGGGACCCCGTACTGTGCGAGGTGGTTTATCACGGGCTTGACCAGGAGCGCGAATGCGATATCGTCCGCGCCAGCTTCCACAACATCAATGATCTCGCCCAGGACACGATCATGCGCTTTGTCTACCAGATGCAGCGCAAGGCGGCGCGCAGGCTCAAGTTCGCACCGAAAAAATAGTCTGCTCCCGCCGGGGCTCACCTGTTAAAACGCCCGGAACTCGCTTAAGAGCCGGGCGTTGTCTTTTTCTGTGTCTGCGGAGAGTTAAGTCAGGACAGTGCCGGTCTGGTAGAGAATCCGTCCACAGTGGTTGCAGAACTCGATAATGTCCTGCTGCTGGGTGATGAGCTTACTGCCGGTGGGGGTGGAAACGAAACAACCGTAGCATATCCCGTTCTTAACCGGCGCAAGAGGCCTGTCGTATTTCTTGGCGATCTGCTGAAAGCGGAGGTGCAGTTCGGGGTCGAGCTGGCCGGCAACCTCCTTGATCGACTCCTCTATTCTTTCCTTCCGCTCCAGGTCGAATCCCATTTCCTCGTATTTTTCAACAACCTGAAAATCCTCCATTTCCCTTTTCAACATCAGCAGGTCCTGAAGGAACATCAGCAATCTGAGCTGGTTGTCCTGCATCTATTGCGTCCCCGGTTTGAAATGCTCGTCAACTGCCTGCCTCTTCCAACAGTTTGAGGAATTCTTCCACCTGTTCCAGGTTGTCCAGTTTGGCGGTAATATCCGGAGTTTTGCAAAACTGGGCTACCTTGCCGAGCACAGGCAGGTAGTAGTTGGAAATCTCGACCGGCGGAGCGACAATCAGAAAAAAATAGTGGCCCGGCTTACCGTCGATAGAATTGAAATCGAAACCTTTGGCGTGCCTGCCGAAGGCCACGTTCAGCTTGTCCACAACCAGCGAGCGGCAGTGCGGGATGGCGAATCCCTTGCCGATTCCTGTCGAGCCCAGGTTCTCGCGCTTCTTCAGCATTTTGAACAGCATTTCCTTGGCCTTTTCGTCCAGTTGCAGCAGGCCGATCAACTCCATCAGCACGTCGTCTTTTTCATTGGACTCGAGGTCCAACTTGACGTTGGACGCGTCGAACAGTTCCTTGAGTTCCATCGTTCACATACTCCGGATCCGGTTAAATACATTTTCGTATTTTGCACTCTGAGCCATCAAGACGGGATTGCAACGCCATGACCGCGCCTGGTATCGATCCGCTTCGGTACGCTGCGCATACCGCGGAGATAATAACATGCCTGAGTAGAAGTTTAGTGTCAAGTGTTTTTGCTTGCACGTCCGGTAACCGGCAGCCCTTAAATTCTGGCGCGCATCAGGGCCCGTAATCAACTTCGCGCACCGCCTCGAACTGGGCCTCCCTGTCGCCCGTGGTTAGGCGCACGCTTTCGAATTCCGAGGCCAGGGGGGGGCGGAGATCGGCCAGCTTGCCCCAGATCCCGGGGCGGCGGCTGAGAAAATGAATCGCCCGGTTATCGTTGCTGCCGTTGATCGTATTCCACCAGGTGCTCTTGGAAAGGAAGCGTTCGCTGAAATCGATCTCGGCCATGATCACTGTATCCCTGGCGCCGACAGCCTCGGCCAGCACCTCGCCGGTGGGTGAGATTATCCCGTTCCCGTCGGTGCCCAGGATCACCGGAGCCAGCCACACCCTGTCATCGGTTGCGCGGGTCAGGTAGCGGTGAGCCGTATCCAGGCTCCCGTCGCTGTTCTCACGGCCCATGGTGGGATGGAAGATCAGACGGGCGCCCTCGAGCGCGTAGATCCGGTGGATCTCGGGGTAGGTGATCTCCCAGCAGGTAGAGATTGCGATCGGCGCAAAATCAGTCTCGAACACCTCGTAACCGGTGCCGGGGGTAACCAGCCAGGTCTCCATGATCGGCAGGACTGTCTTGCGGTGCCTGCCGATCAACTCGCCCTGCCTGTCGAAGACCAGCGAAGAATTATACACTTTGCCGTTTTCCTTTTCGTAGATCGGCGCGACCACATACATCGAATGCTTGCGGGCAATCGCGGCGATCCGTTCGCTGAGCGGCCCCGGTACCTCGACAGCCATGCCGCTGAACAGGATCTCGCCTGTTTCCGGGTCCCGTCGGTCGACATGCAGGCCGTAGCCTCCGATATGCTGCATGTCTTCGGGCCCGCAGACAATATCGGCTCCCATCTCTCCGGCGCGATCGATCAGGCCGAGGAGTTTATCCAGGTGGGCCTGGCTCATCGCCCTTACCTTCGTGGAGTCGTAGCCGGCCTTGAACGGGTCCTGGCGCGGCGAACCGGTGGCCTGGATCACCGCTACTTTCGTCTTGCCCGGCGGCGCAGCGGATATACTCGCCAACCCGCCCGTCAGGCATAACGCCGCCAGAAAAACAGTCGCCATATTCAGCATGTGCCGCATCAGGTGCCTCCTTGAGTATTTGGAACGGAAAGCCTGTCAGTGTATTATGAGATAATGGATGGCGTGAATCAAGTCCCGCCACGCGCCACTGCTCAGAAAGACATGAATTTTTTGAGGTGCCTGCTGTCGCCTACCAGCACCAGCACGTCGCCTTCCTCGATCACGTCATCGCCGCGGGGGACAAAGTGCATTTCCTCGTCGTTTGCGGCCGCACCGGCCTGCCCGTTATCCCGTTTTTTGCGGATCAGGATTACCTGGACGCCGAACCGGCGGCTGATATCCAGCTCGCGGATCGTCTTGCCGCGGAAGTTCCAGGGGGCCTCGACTTCCACCATCCGGTAGCCGTCGACCAGCTCGACTGTTTTCCGGTCCGGATCACGGACCAGGCTGTCGGCCACGAAACCGCTCATGTCCTGCTGGATAAACGCGCGGCGGTAGGCCTGCATCACGTCGTTGTGCCGCACCACCCCCACCGGCACGCCCGGATTCTCGGGGTCGACAACGGGGACTTCCTCCAGGCCGTGGTCTCCAAACCGGCGGATAACCTCGTCAAGCGTTTCATCGGCGCTCAGCACCGGGAATTCGAGCTGGGCCACGTCCTGAGCCACCAGGATATCGCGAAGGTTGTCGTCGCGCATCAGCTCGAGGATTTTCTGCAGCGGGATCAGCCCCGATATTTTACCTCTTTCGTCCACCTGGACATAGGTGTGTTGGGGGTGGGTTATCGCCCGGCGAATCAGGGTGGAAAGCGGCTCGCCCTCCTCGACAGTCGTAACCTCGTTGGTCATCACGTCACTCACCTTGAGGCCCCGCAGGACATTCAGGTCGCGTCCGCGGTACAGGTTCAGCCCCCGGCGAATCAGCTTTCTGGTATAGATTGACTCGCCGCCCAGCAGCCAGTGGCTCAGCAGGGCGCTCAGGATACAGGCGGTCATTACCGGCAGGATAATCCTGTAGTCGCCGGTCAACTCGAAAATGATCAGGATTACGGTGATCGGCGCTTGCATGGTCCCCGCGATCATTGCGCCCATCCCGGCCAGTGCATAGGAGCCGTAGGGCGCGGTCAAGTCCGGGAAGGCGAGATTGAACAGCGCGCCCACCGCCCCGCCCAGCATTGCGCCCTGGAACAGCGCCGGAGCGAACACGCCGCCGGAGCCTCCGCTGGCGATAGTCAGCGAGGTGGCCAGCACTTTGATCAGCACAAGTACGGCCAGCAGCATCAGCGGCAATTGGCTGTCCAGCGCCTGGTTGATCGCCTCGTAGCCCGAGCTGAACACATGCGGGAACCAGATTGCGATAATCCCGACCGCCAGGCCGCCGAAAGCCGGCTTGATCCACATCGGCAGCGGGATTTTCTCGAATGCGTCTTCGGAGCGGTAAAGCACGGAAACGAAAAACCAGGCCAGTGCCCCGGCGGCCAGGCCCAGGACCGCGTAAAACAGGTATTCGTAGTGGCTGACCATCGGGGGAGGGTGAAACTCGAACGAGGGGAAATCGCCGAGGAAATGACGGCTGACAACAGTGGCGGCCACACTGGAAATGATAATCGGGGTGACCTGGGCCAGGCCGAAATCGCCGAGGATCACCTCGATTGCGAATAACGCTCCGCCCAGGGGGGCGTTGAACGTGGCGGCCATCCCCGCGGCCGCGCCGCAGCCCACCAGGGTTTTCATCCTGCCTTCGCTGGCCCGCAGGAACTGCCCGACAGTGGACCCCAGTGCGCTGCCGATCTGGACAATCGGGCCCTCACGGCCTACGCTGCCGCCGCTGCCGAGGGTGATCGCGCTGGCCAGCGCCCTGGTGAACATCGTGCGCGGATTGATTTTTCCACCGTGCAGCACGATGGATTCCATCACCTCAGGCACCCCGTGGCCCTTGGTTTCCTTGGCGAAATACCTGAGCATCGGGGCCAGCACCAGCCCGCCGGCGGTGGGGATCAGCACGCGCTGCCACCACGGCAGGCTCCAGGCGTAGCTCAGCAGGTTATCGCCGGTGTCGCCGTGGAAAAAGATCAGCTTGACCACGTCGATCAGCCAGCGAAACCCCACCGCGCCGAGCCCCCCCAGCACACCGATCACCACGGCCACTATCAGGATCAGCCTGGATTCCGACCAGATGAAACGGGACGGGATTGCGGAAAAAATGTCCTTGAGTTTATCGCGCATGGACAGGGCCGGCCCTGCTGAGTACGAGGTTAAAATCAGGCTCAAAGCATAATTTTGGAATATAGTGAATATTCTTGGAAAACGCCATGATTAAAAGGTTTATGCAATCGTAAAGGTGGTGAAATGGTCATCGGTTCAGCGGAAATGGGGGAAGAGTGACAGCGCGTTTTTTGGACCGCTAACCCTTGACAAACATCATCCGGTTTTATATTATCCTGCAATCCCAATCGCAAAAATATATTTCAGAGCGGGAATAGCTCAGTGGTAGAGCGCCACCTTGCCAAGGTGGATGTCGCGGGTTCAAGTCCCGTTTCCCGCTCCATTTTTTTCTATGCAGGCGGCGTACCCAAGTGGCTAAGGGAGAGGTCTGCAAAACCTTTATTCGGCGGTTCGATCCCGCCCGCCGCCTCCAGCAGTAAAAAGCCTGACAAGGAGAACTCCTTCGTGTCGGGCTTTTTCACTAAGCGCCATCTAACGCAAAGGCCCGCCAGGAAAGGCGGGCCTTTTGCGTTTTGCAGTATTTCTCACTCCGCTATTCGACCGGAATATTATCCTTCCTGAACTGTCCGGCCAGCAGTTCTCTCATCTGGGCGGTGAGCGTGATCCTCTCGGCGGAGAGATCGTTCTGCTCCAGGGGATCGTCGATCACGTTGTACAGCTCGCTCGCACCCGTGTTGGGCCGGCTGCCGTTGTGGAGGAGCTTCCATGGCCCGCGCCGCACGGCCAGCGAACGGCCGTCGTTCCAGTACAGGGTTCGTTCGACCGGCTCACCCTCACCGGAGATAAACGGCATCAGGTCGATCCCCTCGACTTCCATGGCCTCCGGCAGCCTCGCGCCGGCAACCGCGGCGAACGTGGCGCACAGGTCCATCGCGTGGGACAACTGCCGCACTTTGCGCTGACCTATCACCCCCGGCCAGACCGCCGCGGCGGGCACCCGGATCCCGCCCTCGTAGTGGGAGCCTTTCCAGCCGCGCAACGGTCTGTTGTCGCCCAGGACGCGGTAGGGGCCGTGACGGTTGTCGTATTCGTTGGCCGTGGCCGTCCAGTTGTCCTGGCCGCCGTTGTCGCTGATAAACACGAGCAGCGTGTTTTCCGCGATCCCCTTTTTGTTCACCGCCTCGATAATCCGCCCGATCGCGGCGTCCATGTGGGTCATCGACGCGGCGTAGACCAGCCGGTCCGGGTCGGCGATCTTGCCCTCGTAGCGCGCGGTCCACTCCTGCGGTTCCTGTACCGGGTAGTGGGGGACACTGAAAGCCGTGTAGAGGAAAAACGGCGTGTCCGCCGTACTGTTTTCGATTATCCGCACGGACTCGTCGGCCAGCAGGTCGGTGGCGTGGCCCTCTTCCTCGATAAACTGCTCGTTGCGGTGCCAGCTCGTGTCGCCGTTTTTGTAGATATGCGTGTACTGGTCGATCTGGCCGTGAAGGTAGCCGTAGCTGGTGTCGAACCCGAAGCTGGTGGGGCCGACCTCGGGACGCAGGCCGAGGTGCCATTTGCCGAGCTGATGCGTGGTGTAGCCCGCCGATCTCAGCGCCGTGGCCAGCGTGCCGCGTTCCTGGGGCAGGGTCAGCTCGCTCCTGCCGGCTATCGGCGCAAAAATCCCGTAGCGGCACGGCGGGCGGCCCATCAGGATAGCCGCGCGGGTAGGCGAGCAGGTGGGGCAGGCGTAGAACTGGTCGAGTTCGGCGCCGGCGGCCGCCATCCGGTCGATATTGGGCGTGGCGATCTCCGAGCCGTGGTAGCCGACATCGTTCCAGCCGGTGTCGTCGGCGATCATCAGGATGATATTCGGTTTACCGGCGCCGCCGGCCGCCATCAATCCACGGGGCGCGGCAGCCAGGGCCGCGGCGCCGGCCGCCGCCAGCGCTCCGGCTCTCAGGAAGGCCCGTCGATCCAGCGGTCTGCATCCACAGTCGTTCATGGGTTTATTCCGTTGCGTTGAAGTGGTGAGCAATAGAATCCGTCTGGTTTTTGAGGTCATGGGCTAAAGTAAGAAGTTATTGAATCAACCGCGCGTCTGCAATGAAAGTTTCAATTCATCCCTCCGCGACAGGTTGCGTTTTGAGGGCCGCGGCGGTAAATGCCGGATCGCCGAGAGCAGCGACGGCAGCCACGAACTGCGGCTGAGCGTGGTGGATTTGTAATAATTTCCGGCAATGTCGATCACCGGCAATTGAGCGAAAAGGCGAGCTGCGTGACAAAGCAGCCCGCCTTTTCGCATCGGCAGTCGGCCGGTCCAGATCGGGACTTGACCTGCCATCACTTTCCGGCTATAATAAAGAGTACTTTCGCTTTTTATTCGCTTTATGTTCGTCATTATTTCGTGACAAGGGAAAAATGTGAAGACCTATCGGGTCCCCGTCACTCTCCGCAGACTAGCGCTCGATTCTTTTCCGTACGTGGCTCAGGGTTGGCCCAGTCCCGCCGAGGATTTCCAGGAGCGGTCCCTCGACCTCAACGAGCACCTGATCAGGCACCCCGCCGCCACGTTCTTTGTCCGCGCCGAGGGCCACAGTATGATCGGAGCCGGCATTCACGACGGAGACCTGCTGATCGTCGACAAGGCGCTTGAGCCGAATCACGGCGATATCGTGATCGCGGTGATCGATGGGGAATTTACCTGTAAGCAACTCATACTGACCGGCGGCAGCGGTTCGCTTGTGGCCGCAAACCCGGATTACCCGCCGATTAAAATTCCGCCGGACGGCTGCGGGATCTGGGGAGTTGTGGCCCACGTGATACACTCCCCGCGGGGATAGGAGGGCTGGGATGCAGCGCGTTTTCGCCCTGGTTGACTGCAACAGTTTCTACGCCTCGTGCGAGGCTGTTTTCGAACCCGGACTGGCCGGTAAGCCGGTGGTGGTGTTGTCGAACAACGACGGCTGCGTTGTGGCCCGTAACGCCGAGGCAAAACGGCTGGAGATAGGTATCGGCGGGGCGGCGTTCGAGATTGGCGAGTTGATCCGGCGGCATGATATCCGTGTCTATTCATCCAACTATCCCCTGTATGGGGACATGTCCCGGCGGGTAATGAAAACTCTTGGCGAGCTCACGCCCGCGCTGGAGGTTTACAGTATCGACGAGGCTTTCTGTGATTTGAGCGGGACAGGCGCCGATTTGTCCGGTTACGGGCGCAAAATTCGGGAAACGGTCGAGCGGTGGACGGGGATAACTGTCTCGGTCGGTATCGCGCCGAGCAAGACCCTGGCCAAGCTGGCGAACAGGCAGGCGAAAGCCGCCGACGGCGTTGCGCTGCTGATGGACCGCCAACAGATCGAGGCTGCGCTGGCGGAAACCGGGATCGGTGAGATCTGGGGGATCGGGAGGCGGCACCTGAGGTCTTCGCTGAGACGCGGGATCCGGAATGCCCTGCAGTTCAGGGACACCGACAGCCGGATAATCGACAAGTGGATGGGTCTGGTCGGCCTGCGGCTGCAGGAGGAATTGCGCGGGGTGTGCTGCTACCCGCTGGAACATTCCGGCGCTCCACGCCAGGGAATCGGCTGTTCCCGCACGTTCCGCAGGGAAATCGGCGATCTGGCGACGATGAGGGAGGCGGTGTCCTCTTTCATCTCCCGCGTCGCCGAAAAATTGCGGTCACAGCGCTCTGCCGCGATGGAGATGTGGATCAGGATCGAGACGAACAGGTTCAGGGAGCGGCCGTACGCCGGCAGCCGGCGGGTACGGTTCCGGCAGGCGACGAACGATACGCGCGAGATGATCCGCGCGGGCCTGGATGCGATGGAGAGTATCTATCACTGGAACCGGCGCTACAAGCGGGCCGGTGTCTGGCTGACCAAAATCATCCCGGAACATTCGATCCAGGGCGACCTGTTCCTGGATGACGATATCAAGCGGCGGCGGCGAGCTATGCGCGCGCTGGACGAGATCAACACAAAGTACGGTATCGGTACGGTCAGTTACCTGTCGTCCGGCCTGATCAAGCTTTCCAATTGGCGCACTACTTTTAACTGCCTCTCGCCCGCCCGTACCACGCGCTGGGACCAGTTGCTGTCGGTCAGGTGTTAGCTCAATCAATGGCGAAAAGCCCGGTGCCCCGCGGTCAGCGGCCGCCCGTGTCCGGCTGCTTGAGGTATTTGCCCAGCATGGCCTCGCAGGTACCGTGGGTGATCTTGTCCAGCGTTTCCCGGGGCAGGCCGAGCTGGGTGATAAAGATATGGTGGGGCAGCCACCAGTTGCGGACGTGGCCCGGAAAACGGCTTTCCAGAGGCTGATAGGCGAACCCGTCGGTGCCGAACATCACCCTGTCCGCGTACTTGATACAGAACTCGCGGTAGGGGGCAATCTCCTCGGGCGTCAGGTGGTCGTACTCGCGAAGGAACATCCCGATGCTGGTTTCCACGTAGATATTGGGGTGGCGGTCCATGATCGCGCTCAGCGAGTCGACGCCCATGAAATTCATGTGGGCCAGCGTCCATTTCAAGTCAGGGTACTCGGCGGCCAGTTCGGTCAGGAAATAATTCAGCAGCTCGCCGTTGCTGTATGAGGCCCGCGCCCAGAACTCCTTTGCCCCTCGTCCGTAGGCATAATGCTGATCTCCCCAGTGTTCGTTGAGATGGAGCAGGATCGGCAGGCCGTTGGCCTGGCACCAGGCGTAAATCTCCCG
Organism: Candidatus Glassbacteria bacterium; assembly: GCA_019456185.1. Lineage (NCBI taxonomy): Bacteria > Candidatus Glassiibacteriota > Candidatus Glassiibacteriota bacterium. The sequence continues at coordinate 25,274 of VRUH01000048.1, forward strand.
CCACTCGGGCGAGCCCATCACCTCGAAACTCTCGTCCTGCTGGCGGCGGAAATCCGCGGTATGGAGTTTCAGGCCCTGAATCAGGCCCTCGCTCACCCGTCTCCTGACCTCATCGAGCTTGCCGCCCTCGTCCCAGTTCATCCACCAGAACAGATGGACCCTGGGGTCGTCGCGCGCCCACTCCATCGTCTCCGGGTAGGGATCAAGCAAAATCGCCCGGCCGCAATGGTAAACTCCCACCCGCTCGAACCAGTGGTCCATCACTTCCTGGATCTGCTGGCCGCGCAGGACATTGGGGAAATGGCTCCAGGCCAGGTGAAGGTGGCTGTCGAACCAGTCGAGCGACCAGCTATGGTTGGTTGCGCCGAATCCGGCCGAGAAGCCGTTGTCGCCCAGCTCGCGCTCGGCGTTATCGGGGGCGGGAGAGACGGGGGACTGCCGGGCGGCGGCCGGCGGCGGGGTCGCGACGGTCAGCATTAACGCCAGATAAAGTATCCTGAACATGATTTCCTCCCTGCATGAATGTGCTGGGGCCAAGATAATCTTTATGCAGAGGGTGAAAAAGGAAAAAAGCTGCGTTGTATTCAGAGCTAGATTGCATCATTCAATTGCCGCCCGGGAGACCTCGGGCTTTTTTCGGACGGCCTTCCGGCTCGACCGGAAAAGTGTACTATGGTCTCTTGACAGGGCGTTTTTTTTGTTTTATTTTGTACATTAATTCGATTGAGATTATGAACAATTGACCAGGTCGAGTAACCGTGCAGATTTCCAACAAATGCTGCTACGCCTTGCGGGCCCTCTTCGAGCTGTCGCGGCGGTATAGCGATCAGCGCCCGATCAAGATCGCCACGGTTGCCTCGGCCCAGTCGATACCCAAGCGCTTTCTCGAGGTGATCCTCAACGAGCTTCGCCAGGGCGGTTTCGTGGAGAGCCGGCGCGGAGTGGACGGCGGCTACCTGCTGGCCCGTGAGCCGGAAGACATCTCCGTGGGCGAGATCATCAGGTTTGTCGACGGGAACCTGGCTCCGGTCAACTGTGACAGCACCGCAAACGGGGAGACCTCGTCCGAGCTGAATTACAACCACCCTTATTATGATTTCTGGTTGAGAGTCAGTGTACGGATGGACGAGATTTACCACGGCACGTCATTGAGCGATATTATCGGAGACTGGGATCGACGCAACGCTGAGCGCAACCTGAGCTACGATATTTGAAATCAGCGCGGCAAGTACGCAAACCGGATCAGATGGCCCCGTTGCTGGGCCGGGTTGGGCGGGAGCGGTGGTTAACAGCGGGTATGCAAAAAGCTGAAAGGAAATAGTTTAGGATGATGATCTGGATGGCAGCGGACAGGGCGAATCCCCCGAATTCATGGTTCCGGCAGGTGCCCCCGTGGAGAGGGACGAACCCCTGCCGCCGAACTACGATGTAAGCCGCGCCGTTGAGTGTGGGGATGCTGAGAGTAACTACGGAAGCGTTTAAATTGCCACGGAAGTTCAAACCGTTTATATAAGGAGCACCGGAAATGAGCAACGAATTTATCAAGGGTATCGAGACCCGGGCATTGCACGCAGGCCAGCAGCCGGACCCGACTACCGGGGCGCGGGCCGTCCCGATTTACCAGACCACCAGCTATGTGTTCAGGGACACTGAGCACGCGGCAAACCTGTTTGCGCTCAAGGAATTCGGGAATATCTACACCCGGATCATGAACCCGACCCAGGATGTGCTGGAGCAGCGGCTGGCGTCGATCACCGGGGGCACCGGCGCGCTGGCGCTTGCCAGTGGCCAGGCGGCCTCTAACGTGGCGATCCTGAATATCACCAGAGTAGGACAGAATATCGTATCCACGAGCTTTCTCTACGGCGGCACCTACAACCTGTTCCACTACACCCTGCCCAAGCTGGGTATCGAGGTCCGTTTTGTCGACAGCAGCGACCCGCGGAATTTCGAGGCTGCTATCGACGATAATACGCGGGCGCTGTTTACCGAATCTATCGGCAACCCGGCCAACAATATCGACGATTACCCGGGTATCGCCGAAGTGGCGCACAAACACGGCATCCCGTTGCTTGTCGATGCTACTGTGACTCCGCCGCCGCTGCTGGATATGTTCGATCTCGGTGTGGATATCATCATTTACTCGCTCACCAAATTTATCGGCGGGCACGGCACCTCGATCGGCGGAGCGGTTGTCGATGGCGGGAAGTTCGACTGGAACAACGGCAAGTTCCCCGAACTGGTGGAGCCGGACCCCAGTTACCACGGGGTGAGCTACTGGAAGTTCTTCGGCAATCACGACGAGGCCGTGGTGCCCGGTATTGCCTATATCATCAAGGCCCGCGTCCAGATGCTGCGCGACCTGGGTCCGGCGATCAGCCCCCATAGCGCATTCCTGTTCCTGCAGGGCCTGGAGACACTGCCGCTCAGGCTCGGGAAGCACTGCGAGAACGCGCTGGTCGTCGCGAAATTCCTCGAAGGCCACCCGGCTGTCAACTGGGTCAATTACCCCGGTCTGGCCAGCCATAAGGATCACGCCAGGGCGCAGAAGTTCCTCAAGAACGGTTATGGCGCAATTATCGGGTTCGGGATCAAGGGCGGTTGCGACACCGGCCGCAAGCTGATCGACAACGTCCAGTTGTTCAGCCACCTGGCTAATATCGGCGACGCCAAGAGCCTGATTATCCATCCGGCCACCACCACGCACCAGCAGTTGACCCCAGAGGAGCAGGAGTCGACCGGTGTGACCGACGATTACGTCCGCCTCTCGGTCGGTATCGAGGATGTCGACGACATTATCGCCGCCCTGGACCAGGCGCTGAAGAAGAGCCAGGAGTAAACGTATGGCCGATCGCCCGCAGACAAAGGGCGCACGGAAGAACGGCGAGCACAAGGGGATCAAGGGTCCGGAACACCCTCAATCGGTGGGCTGGACCCGGCCCCGGCGCGTCGAGCTGGTGGGGCCGGACGATGAGCCCTTCCGGCTGGAGGCCGGCGGCAGCTTGGCCCCGGTCACTGTGGAGTACGAAACATACGGCCGGATCAACGAGGCCGGCGACAACGTTATCCTGATTGTCCATGCCCTTTCCGGCGACGCTCACGCGGCGGGCTGGGACGAGGAAGCGGGCGAGGACAACCGCAAGTGGCGCACCCGCAAGCCGGGATGGTGGGACGAGCAGGTGGGCCCCGGCCTGCCGCTGGATACCGACCGCTTTTATTTTATCTGCGCCAACGTGCTTGGCTCCTGCTACGGCACCACCGGCCCGATGACAACCGATCCCGCCACCGGTAAACCCTTCGGACTGCGCTTCCCCCTGGTTACGACCGGAGACTGGGTCCGCCAGCAGGCCAAACTGCTCGACCATCTCGGGATCGGCAAGCTCTACGCCGTTATCGGCGGCTCGCTCGGCGGCCAGCAGGCCCTGGAATGGGCGCTTGCGTTTCCCGAGCGGGTGGAGCGCTGTATCATCCTCGCCTCCAACGCCAGGCTCAGTACCCAGGGCTTGGCGTTCAACGCCGTGGCGCGGCACTCAATCCTGTCGGATCCCAATTTCAACAACGGTGACTACTACGGCGGCGCTCCTCCCGCCGAGGGACTTGCCGCCGCCCGGATGCTGGGCCATATCACCTACCTCAGCGACGAGGCGATGTACCACAAATTCGGGCGCAGGTTGCAGGGTAAAAGCGCTCCCGATTTCAGTTTCGGCATTGAGTTCGAGGTGGAGAGCTACCTCGCATACCAGGGCCGCAGTTTCGTGGAGCGGTTCGATGCCAACGCCTACCTGTACCTTACCCGTGCGATGGACTATTACGACGCGGCCAGCTACTGGGGCGACGGCGACCTGACCGAAGCCTGCGGGCGGATCAGGAGCAAGGTGCTGGTTGTCAGTTTCAGCACGGACTGGCTCTACCCGCCGCGGGAGTGCCGCGAACTTGCCCTGGCGATCTGCCGCAACCGCCAGCCGGTGACCTACGTGAATATTCCGAGCAACTACGGCCACGATGCGTTCCTGGTCGAGCATGACCAGCTCGGCGGACTGCTGCGGGACTTTCTGGCTCTCCGGGAGGGCGGGTAATGGCGAACAAAAACGGTAACGACCGCCTGACAGAGATGCTCCGCCTGTGGGCCAGCCGCTACTCTGCGCCAATCGAAAACCTGAGTACGGACAAGCTGGTAGCCCTGATCGAGCGCTTCCTGACCGAGGAAAACGGCAAGCGCAGGGTTCGGCCTGATACCCAGAAGCGCTGGGACCACGAGGTTATCGAGCAGACTATCCCGAATGGCGCGCGAGTGCTGGATTTGGGCTGCGGCGGCGGTGAACTGCTGGCGCGGCTTTTCGCCGACGGGAATGTCCGCGGCCAGGGGATCGAGATTGACCCTGACAAGGTGTTCGAGTGCGTGGGACGGGGGGTGAGCGTGTTTCAGGCCGACCTCGATAAGGGCCTGGAGGGCTGGACCGAAAACCTGTTCGACTACGTGATCCTGGAAGAGACCCTCCAGACAGTCCACCAGCCGGTGAAAGTCCTCTCGGAAATGCTGCGCGTGGGCCGGCGGGGGATAGTCAGTTTTCCCAATTTCGCCCACTGGCATATCAGGCTGGAACTGGGCCTGGGCGGCAAGATACCGGTCAACCCGTCGCTGCCGTACCGCTGGTACGATACCCCCAATATTCATCTCTGCACGATCGAGGATTTCTCCACCTGGGCCGACAGCGCGGGAGTCCGGATTATCGAGGGACATGTGCTGGCCGAGGGCGAGGTCCGTCCCATCCGCGAGGACGACAACCTGTTCGCCGAGGAAGCCCTGTTCGTTCTGGAAGGCGGGCACGACTGAGTTTTTTTGCAACCGCGTCCGCTGTCCTTTGCTCCATGCCCGCTGTTTATTATCTTCGTTTTACATCCTTTCCAACAGGATACCCACTATTCATCCTGGAGAACCCCATGCGCCACCTGAGAGCTGCCCCGCTGTGTCTGTTAATCGCCGTCATGGCCTGCCGGCCGCAACCGGCGGCCGAGCCGGACAGGGGAGAGTTCCAGATGCTCGCTGACCACGTGCGCGGCCGCATGGCGCTCTCCTACGATTGCAGCGCGGGCGGGGCCGTGGTGATGCAGGGTGGGGAAATAGTGTACGAGGAATATTTCGGCGCCCTGGCCGCCCGTCCCGGCGCCGCGCCGGTGGATTCCGCCTCCCGTTTTCCGTTCTACTCGGTCAGCAAGGGGTTCGGCGCTGGTGTGCTGGCCGCGCTGGTCAGCCGCGGAGTACTGGCCCTGGATGACCCGGTGAGCAAATATCTCCCGTATTTCACAGGCCCCGGCCCCGATGGCGGGTTCGAGCGCGGTAACATGACGGTCCGTCACCTGGCCAGCCACAGCAGCGGGGTACCCCGCGATGACTCCCCGCCCCGGATGTGGCCCGACGGCGACCCGTTCCACGACTTGGTCCTGAAATTCGAGCCGGGGACCTCGTTCCTCTACAGCGAGCTGGCGATGAGGCTGCTGGGCCACGTGATGGCCGCCGCCGCCGGAAGGCCCTACGAGCAGCTGTTGGCCGACTACGTAACCGGGCCGCTGGGTCTGGAGAGTGTCGGCTATATTTTCCAGGGCGGGGAGTTGGGCAACGTGGTGGAAAGCGGCGTGGGGCTGGATACCTCGCGCGTGTTTTTCAGCGACGAGTTCGGGGCGGGGCCGTATCCGGGAAGCGGTCTGTACGGCAGCCTGCGTGATATCGCCCGCTACGCCCAAGCTTGGATCGATGGCGGCAGCTCGTCCGATGGCCGCAGAGTGTGGGAGGATTCGTATACCCGGACGGCCTGGCGCAACCAGCCTCCGGAGCGCGAGCCGGACCCGGCCTACGGCCAGTTGTTCTGGCTGTTCCCGCAAGTTGGCGCGGTGGTGTTCAGCGGGATGGCCGGTACGATCTGCGCCATGCTGCCCAACGAGAACATGCTGCTGGTGATGGGACTCAACCAGCGCAACCACAGCCGGGGCTGGGATTTCGCCACGGAGAAGCTGAACCTGGCGCGGATCGGCCACGCGATCCTGGCCCAGCAGAACTGGCGCAGTGAACCGGATCGTAGTCGACGAATTCAACCTGATCTGCGCGGCTGAGCTTGCGCATAAGGGGATCCCGG
>VRUH01000049.1 GCA_019456185.1 Candidatus Glassbacteria bacterium
GCCGAGGGCAGCAGGAAAATGGATCGGAGCGAGCCTTTGACCGCTGAGGCAAAACCCATCCCCAGCCCCGGCGCCAGAATGGCCGCCGAACTGGGAGAGGAGCTCAAGGCCGAGACATTCGGTTTTTTGGATAAGAACCGTGACGGAGTCAACGACCGGTTCGCCGATTTCAACGGCGACGGGATCAACGACGTCACCGGCAGGCCTTATTTCCACAAGTTCCTGTTTATCGACAGAAACGGGGACAAGATCAACGACCTGTTTGCCGATGCCGACGGGGACGGGGTCAACGATTTAGATATCAAGTGGGTGGATACGGATACCGACGGAGTCTGCGACAATATCGTGGATACCGACGGCGACGGGGTCAACGATATAACCGGCCTCCAGTTCAGCAGGAAGAGCCTGCGCGGTTACAAGTTCGGCTGGATCAACGAGGAACGGGAATTCATGATGAGGAATTTCATCGACGAGAACATGGACGGCCTGCCTGATATGCGCCAGATGCGAATGCGTGGTCAGGGAATGCGCCTGCCGATGGACCGTTTTATAGACCGGAACGGGGACGGGATAGACGACAGGAGACAACCACACCAGCGGCTCCGCCGAGGCGGGCCCATCGGAGGACCTAAATGAGGAAGTTGACAGCTTGGCTGTTGTTCGCCATAGCCGCCCACGCCGTTCCCGCACTGGCCCAGACCCAGGTCAAGGTCGGATCCGGCATGCTGATCGATGATAATATCTTCCGCAACTACTCGGGCCAGGGTGATGTAATATTCATGCCCTACGTCGCGCTCGGGTATAGCGCGACTCTGACCGACAACGACAATCTGTATTTCGCTTACGACGGGGATTTCTACCTGTTCAACGAACTGGGTCACCGGGACTTCTCGGTCCACGCTATTGGAGCGGACTACAACCATATCTGGCCGGAAAGCAAGATGTTGCTTTCCGCCGGCACCCGGTTCGAGGGCAGGATCAACCCCGAGGACTATTCCTACTATAATTACTCCTCGGGTGGAGTTTACCTGAACCTCAAACGCTACCTGGCCGACAACCTGTTGATGTACGCCCGATACAACCTGAACGGACGCAGTTTCAAGGAGTTCCCCGAGTTCAACTACGCGGAACAGGTCGGCTCGCTGCGGCTCAATTACAGCCTGCCCAGTAGAACCACTCTCAGCGTCTCGGCTACTTATTCTTACAAGGACTACACTCAGGCCGTGGCAGTGCTGGACTCCAACTATATCTCGCCCGATGACGTGCTCGATAACCTGCAGGGGCTGCCGGGCCAAGGCATGGGACGCGGACGCGGCGGACTCATGAGTTCCCGGATGCAGGATTTCCTGGATCAGCAGGTTGCCGCCAATCCCGAGGGATTCTATGTCTACCGCTACGGTTCGGAGAAGTTCCCCAGCACCAGCCAGTTCGTACTCGGATTGTCGGTGGCGCAGAACCTGGCCGAGGGCACCGGGCTGATGCTGGGCTACTACGGCCGTGCCAATCCCAGCAATCGCAACCGCTTTCTGGCCAATATCGGCGAGAGTGTGTTGAACAACGAGGAACTGTTCGACGACCATTACAGCTATGTGGGACACGAGGGCAAAGTGCAGCTTAAGCAGATGCTGCCCGGCGAAAGCATGCTCACCATGCTTCTCACCGCACGCACCCGTCGCTACAGCGGCAGACCTGCGCTCGACGAGGAAGGTAACGCCCTGCCATCCGCCGAATCCCGGCTGGACAAGGCGCTGGTTTTCAGCGTGCTGTTTACCCGCCGCTTAAGTCTCGGCACATTCTCCATGCTTGAAAATTTCCAACTCTCGCTGCAAGCCGGTGTGGGGGCTAACAACTCCAACGACGCCTATTACGACTACGACAGCGCCTGGTTCAGCATGGGAATCGAAAAGAATTTTTAATCGATAGAATTCCCCTGAGCTTGCTCCGGGGTTACCGCTTTTGTTGTTTTACAGTTAGAAATTCCGGTGGCACGAAGTGCCGGGAAATTGGCTTAATGCCCCGTAGCTTGCTGCGGGGATAGTCAATTTCCAGGAATTTCTTTACTATAAAACCTCACCGAGCTGCTCCAAGACCGGCTCGACTTATCAACCAACCTCATAAGTGCGGTTCACAATCTACCATCATCTAATCTTCGGCATGTACTCCTGAAAACTGCATTTGAAATCAGGTGGTCATCCCTCGCTCCGCGCCTTCCGGCTTGACTATGTCCTGCAAGCATGTAACTTATTTGGTGGTCATGGTTTCAGGAGGGCTTACAAACAATGGCAGTCAAGCAAAATAGTGCAACAGAGGTAATACTGGGTAGCATTGCCGAGGGCGTCTTCACCGTTGATGACCAGTGGGTAATAACCTCTTTCAACCGTGCCGCTACAATTATCACCGGCTTTTCCAGCGACGAGGTAATTGGTTCACCTTGCAAGAACATCTTCCGCAGCAACCTCTGCCAGGTGGTTTGTCCGCTGGCCCAGGCTTTGAGGACAGGCCGGAAAGTGCTCGACCGTGAGCTTCAGATTTTGCGCAAGGACGAGACGGTATTGGACGTAAGGGTCAACGCCGCGGTGCTGTACGATGAACAGGGCACCCCTATCGGCGGAGTGGAGACTTTTCGCGACATATCTCAGATCAAGACTTTGACCGAGGAACTCACCGGAAGGTACGAATTCAGGAATATTATCGGCAAAAGCAAGCGGATGCAGGAAATCTATCAACTGATAGATGATATAACTGATTCCGACTCCACGGTCCTGATCGAAGGTAAAAGCGGTACAGGCAAAGAGCTCATTGCCAACGCGATCCACTACCACTCAAGGAGAAAGAAGAATCCCTTTGTAAAAATCAACTGTTCGGCTTTCAGCGAAAGCCTGCTGGAAAGCGAGTTGTTCGGCCATGTCAGAGGTGCTTTCACGGGGGCTGTAAAAGACAAGCCCGGAAGGTTCGAGTTGGCTGACAAAGGCACAATTTTTCTCGATGAAATCGGAGAGGCGTCTCCCAATACACAAGTGAAGTTTCTCAGAGTATTGCAGGAAAGGCAGTTCGAAAGGGTCGGCGGGACAAGGGCCATCCAGGTAGACCTGAGAGTGATTGCAGCAACCAACAAAGACCTGAAGCAGGAAGTCGAAAAAGGTAATTTCCGCGATGACCTGTATTACCGATTGAATATCATTCCGATAAAGCTGCCCCCCCTGACAAAAAGAAAGGAAGATATTCCGCTGCTTATCGAGCATTTTATCTCAAAATACAACATGATAATGAACAAAACCATCACAGGGACTTCCGGCAGCGCGCTGGATCTGCTGGAAACGTATAATTATCCCGGAAATATTCGGGAACTGGAAAATGCTGTAGAATATGCCTTCAACAGGTGCAGAGGAAAAATAATAAAACCGGAAATGCTGCCTGTCGATTTCCGGCGAGCGGTGATCCCCCAAACGGAAGATTCCCGCGAAGAGAGTGAAAGAGCGAGAATATTAAAGGCCCTGGAAACATCAAAATGGAATAAAAATAGAGCTGCAAAACATTTGAATATGAGCCGAACGACTCTCTGGAGAAAAATGAAAAAGTACAATGTCTCGTATGAAACATAAGGTTTCATCATGCTGGAACAGCAATAACTGTTTGTATTTGTTAGAGTTATAAAATATCCACCCCTATCGGTGTTTCATATAACGGAAACGCCGCCGGCAGAAATACTCCTCCAAGTTAAGATGCATCCTCAATCCGCCTCATTTGGTTCTATCTGTAATGCCTTATAATTCATTGACTTATAACACTGCCCACAGGCACCAGCGGGGGGGAGTATGCATTTTGGCATATCAATTGCCATTACCAAAGCAGGAGGTGATTGAAATAAACAGAATGCTGACAAATTTCTTCATGCTGCACGGCCTGTACTCGAAGGCCCTGAAAGAAGCTAAAAAGGGGTTGGCAAGAAACCCCCAAGATGAACTGTTGCCACAAATAATCTCTAAACTGCGAAAGGAGATGAAGAAAATGAAAGGACAGAGGAAATTCAAGTGTACCGCTTGTGGAATCGAATTTGAAGTCGCGCATGGAACAGGCCACAGAGGCGACCAAATGCATTGCCCGAGCTGCGGTGCTCAGGTTTACCGGCTGGAGGGCGGTTGCGGCGGCAAAGGCCGGGGATTTGAAAGGGGCGGCGGCCAGGGCGGCAGAGGCAGGGGACAATGCGCAGCAGTCAAAGGCCCGCAGAATGGAGCCGATCTCCAAAAGGAAGAGGGCCGGGAATCCGGTAAAACCGAAGGAGGTGAGTAAAATGTACAAAATATTAGGCCAGATAGTAAAAACTATTGTCGGAGAGATAATGAGCAGCGGTGCAAAGAGTTCTCCTTCCGGCAAGGAGTCGAATAGTTCGGCAACTGAAATATTGAATCGAGTTATTGGTGCGGATGGAAGCAAAGGCCGGGGCGGCGGCAAAGGCGGCGGCATGGGCCGAGGCACTGGAGGGGGAGGCATGGGCCAGGACGGTGGCGGCAAAAGCTCCGGGGGCCGGTAAAATTGAAAGCCCGGCAAAAGAACGATTAGGAATCAAAGCGAATCATTAATGCTTTAATCCCGAAGTAGTACTTTCTTCGGTCAGGAATTTGAAGTTCCTTTTGGAGCCAATAAAAGAGGGGATCAAATGCATTGCTCGGGATACGAGGCTGCCCATCATAAAAGCGAGGCGCAGGATACCGCCAAACATGAAGGAGGCAGGTAAAATGTTCGGATTACTAGCTCCAATAGTCAAAATGCTCGCTGTGGAGCTTTTGGGCAGTAGTGTAAAAAGCGTATTGGCCAGCAAGGAGACAAATGCTACGGCAACTGACAAGCTGATTCAAGTTGCTGAAGCGGCTACAAGCAAAAGCAAGGGTGGGGGCGGTAAAGGAGCTGGAAAAGGGTATTAAAGGCTCTAAGCCGATCATGAGGCTGAACTTGTCGAGGTAAAGCTGTCAACCAGGAACAAGGGGGTTAAAGGATGAACGGACAGAGGAGATTTAAATGTGCTGCCTGTGGGATCGAATTTGAAGTCGCGCATGGAACAGGCCAAAGAGGTAACCAAATGCATTGTCCAAGCTGCGGGACGCAAGTTGTCAGGCTCGACGGCGGTTGTGTCGAAAAAGGCAGAGATACTGGCCGGCGCGGCAGAGGCAGATGCTTCGGGGGAGGCGGCCAGGGTGGCAGGAGAAGAGGACGTTACGGTGCCGGTGAAGGCTCGATGCAAAGGTCCGGCCGGGAGGCGAAGACAGCAGCAACAGATACGGCGGCAGAAGGAGCGGCAGCCGAGACCCAAGCAGGATAAATCCTCTTATCGATGAGCTCAAAGGAGGCTGTCATAAAGCTGGAGGGCGTTGAAAGGTTTTTTCAACGCCCCTGGCTTGGAATTACTTGTAAGTCACTAATCACTAAAGATATATAAAGTTCCGCTTTGGAAACTTGACAGCCGCGAATTGAATGCTTGTTAACTTTCCAACACGCATTCCGGTCGAACGGCGAGCAGAGAAAAGGAGCAGAGAATGGCAAGCACGGTTAACAAAATTATTGGTATCGGCGGCTCGATTATTGGGACGGTTCTGGTTCCCCTGATAGTTAAGAAGTTATCCAAGGTTTTTTCAAAGTCGAATCCCGGAAAAAAACGGTTCGAGGTTAGCACTGAATCTCAAGTTTCCGGCCAAGAGGAAATCGGTGATCAGAATGAAACAGAATGAGCAAGTGTCCTTATATTCAATCCTGGTGAATACAACCCTTTTTATCCTCAAGGGTGGGGCGGCATTTTTATCTGGAAGCATATCCGCCATGGCGGAAGCTATTCATTCTTCGATAGATCTGCTGGCGTCTGTTATCGTATTTATCGGCTTGAAAATCTCCAAGCAGAAGTCTGAACGGTTCCCTTACGGGCTGTATAAAGTCGAAAACCTCGTTTCGGTCCTGGTCGCGGGATTCATTTTGTATGCCGGCTATGAAATCGTTCTGGAGATCATCTCTGGAGAATATAATCCAATCAGGAATATTTACCTGGTCTTTGGTCTTTATGTAATTGTTTTTATCATAACTTACGCATTCTCCAGATATGAGTTGAAGGCCGCCGAAAAGATCGGTTCTCCCAGCCTGATGGCCGATGGAAAACATATCAGGATAGACATGTTTTCGGTGGGGGCGGTGATGACAGGATTTGTGGGGGAATTTATCGGTTTCAGGATCGATAAAATAGCAGCGCTGGTAATAGTCTTCTTTATTCTGAAAACGAGCCTGGAACTAATAGTCAATACGGTGAAAGTCCTGCTCGACGGTTCTCTGGACGAGAAAGAGATCGCTAAAATCAGAAAAATTATCATGGCGGAGTCTTTGGTAAAACAAGTCAAAGAGTTAAGAGGAAGGAACTCGGGAAATTATGTTTTTATCGAAGCGAACATAGTTATCGATTCGACCAGTTTCAGCGAAGCTCATAAAGCAACCGAAAGGATTGAACGCGCTGTCAAGAGCGCGTTGAACAACGTTGAGATGATAAGAATTCACTATGAACCGACCGTGACAGATTTGACGGAAGGCGATGTTTCTTTGAATGAACGGAAAAAAGGGTTCTTCGGCAAAGCAACAAATTATGCATCCGGAATAATCTCGGAAGTTATTAAGGCTAAAGGATGTAAATCAAGCGGGTACCGGAGGAGAAGAAGAATGAAAGATCCCGCCTGTTATCGGTAAAAATGGAATCTCCAGAGTTGGAAGTCCCGACGTGAGGTCTTTATCGCAAAGATTCATTATCGCTTTTCTGCCAGAGAGTTCGCCAATGACCTGCAAGGAGCTATAAAATGAGCGGGCTTATGAAAAATGTATTAAAGATATTCCAAAAAAATCCGCAGATTGCAGAAGGCGCTTCGGCGGTTGGTACATCGATAATAAAAACCGGCATCTCTTTTGTTAAAAAACCAGCGGTCATCGCCTATATAAAACATATATTCCATCCGAAAAAACTTGGTAAATACAGCACAAGAGAAGTCAGAGAGGTAGAAATAAATGCTGATTGGATAGCTGGTTATATTAAAGAAAAAAATATCAGGCCTGGTAGGGTAGGGATAGACGGGCTTCCCGGCTCAGGGAAAAGCACACTCGCCAATGCCCTGTCAGATCGATTGAAGATGGAGTGGATTTCCCTTGATTACGAGTTGACCAACGAGCCCTGCCAGTTAAACAGAAATAGGTCTATTTATGAACACCATCGGCTTTTCAGGACTCAAGATCTGGATGTGTTCGATTTGATAATATTTATAGATTTGCCAGTTGAGAAAATCAAGGAACAGATAATTGAAAGAGGACAGGGAGCTGTGAATGTTGAGATCTTCGATTACAATCTGATGCAGGAAATCGGCAGGACTGCCTTTGAACTTGCCGATGGTGAAAAAATCAGGGTTACCGAATCTCATCTGTACATGAAAATAAGACCGGCAGCAGGATTTAACATAGATGAAAATTTGGATGAAATGTTAAAAACAAATGGTTTTCTGAATACAGATATACTGTCCAAAGAAGAAAAACTCTTTCTTTTAATTGAGGGAAAAGCAAAAAAGGGGCTGTTCGCTTATAATCAGGGTGGCAAGTATGCAATGGAATTACTAGATAATATTGGTGAGTTTTATAAATATGTTGATTGCCGTCGTTATAGAAGGTTCTAAGTATTTTCTCAAGTGCCTGGATAAGCCTTAACTTGACATATGAGTGTTATTCGAAATTGGAGTTTTTCTGTGCGGAACGCTATTGTATTGTCACTTATCGGCTTACTCCAGTTATACCTGTCTTTCAGTATGAATGGAATAAAATGGCTCTTGATCTGGAGTGCGGTCAGTTTCATGATTGCAGGAATGAGCTATATCTGGTTCGGTCCCCGGGTCTTCGGTAAAAAACCTGATGGGAAATTAGATAAATGGCGAGTGCTTGTAATGTTGCCATTTTTGCTGTTGATCTGGATGAAATGGCGTATCAGCAAATTTCTGGCAAACGAAGAGTGCTGGAATAAAATAATTCCCAATTTGTATCTTGGACGCCGGGCATTTGCTAACGAATTGCCCGATGATATAATCATGATTGTCGATCTGGCGGCAGAGTTTCCCGCGCCAATAAACGTTGAATCAGTGGCCGAGTATTTGAGTTGCCCAACATTGGACAATTCTGCAATGGATCTCAAACTTTTGCAGAAATCGGTTAATTCAATAACTGCTTGCCGGGGAGGGGTATATGTTCATTGTGCGCAGGGCCATGGAAGATCAGCAACAGTTGTTGGCGCGGTCCTGTTAGCAAGGGGAGTTGCAGGGAATACAGAAGAAGCAGTGGCACTGATGAAGAAAGCTCGACCTAAGGTTCTCTTGAATAGACATCAACGGCGATTGCTGAATAGGTTTATTAAGAAAATAAATAGTCACTAAACCGATTGAAAATCTTAAAAAGATGATCATCGGAGAGCTTTTTCTACTTGATATAAGAACATGAGGTGGAATGTGTCAACAATGGTACTCAGGCCGTCAAGCTATACAAACAGTCAATGGACAGTGGGCAGCCGTTTGATGCTGTGATCCTGGACTTGACAATCCCGGGCGGAATGGGAGGCCAGGAGACAATCAAGAAGCTGCTGAAGATAGACCCTAAGATAAAAACGATAGCATCCAGCGGCTGTTCCAACGATCCGGAGTTAGCCAAGTTTGAGGAATATGGGTTTTTCGGCAGAGTTTCGAAGCCGTATCAGATCGATCAGTTGCGGGAAGTACTGCAAGGAGTGATGCAGGAGAAGAAAGGTTGATTTGGAAAAAAGGGCTTGAGTTAAGGGCCATCTTAGCGGGGCAATACCAGGATGCTTGAACAGCTAGGGCATGAGGCGGAATACGCCAAAAATGGTACTCAGGCCATCGAGATGTACGAGCAGGCAAAAGACTCCGGCCAGCCGTTTGATGTTGTGATTCTGGACCTGACGATTCCCGGCGGTATGGGGGGCAGGGAGACGATCGAGAAATTACGTGAGATAGACCCGGATGTGAGGGCTATAGTAGCCAGCGGCTATTCAAATGATCCGGTGATGTCTGAGCCGGAGAAACACGGTTTCAGAGGTGTTGTACCGAAGCCGTACCGGATAGAGAAGTTGCGGGAAGTGCTGCAGAGTGTGCTGAATGAAACGAACGGTTGATCAGGAAAAAGTGCTTAACTGGGTGCCCATTTTAGCGGGTCAATTCCAAAAAGTCGGTCAAAGCGACTAACCCTCCCTAAATTAAATCAAAGGGTAAACTTGAAAACGCGAACCCCGGTTTTAAGGCCGGAGCATCTTCACGAACGAATCAAATGGTGATTTTTTACTACTAACAGGAACTGCCATTATTCTTATATTATCTTACTTCTTATTTCTTCACTTCCGCTAAAAATTCCACCCGACATTGCATGTCGTCAGAACATGTTGGATAGTTGGTGTTGAATATTAGGTGTAGAACTCAGTAATTGCAACTGATCTTTCAACTCCTCAACAATAGGAATCAATGTGATATTTGCACAGAGTTACCTGTATTTCCTCTGAAATCTGAGAAAAATGTTGGGGATAGTGTTGGGGGCGGAAAGATTACGAAAAGAGAAAAGGGTCTGAGATATCTCTCAAACCCTTTTATTACAATGGCGGGGTCGACGAGATTTGAACTCGCGACCTCCGGCTTGACAGGCCGGCGTTCTAACCATCTGAACTACGACCCCGCATATTCTCGAATCTGAGGATTGTTAATCTAACATTAAGCTACTAAATGTCAACTAATATCTCATTTTACAGCCCGATAACGCCAACGATAAATTCCGGCGCACCTTATACCTGCCAAGTGATTAACTGATTCACCACAGATTTGTTTCACCCATCAGGAAGTTATCGATACCCCGTGCAGCCTGCCGCCCCTGAAAAATTGCATGGACCACCAACGAGGCTCCTCGGACCATGTCTCCAGCACTGAAAACTTTTTCCTCACTGCTCAGATAATTTTTATCCACCATCACGTTACCGCGCCGATCCAGTACCAAACCCAACTCGTCCAGCATTCCTTCCTGTACGGGATGGACAAAACCCATGGCCAGCAGGACCAAATCTGCATCCATGGTAAATTCCGTACCCTTTTTTCCCATGAATTTTTCCTTGTCTGGATCCAACTCGACCTCGACGCCGTGGAGCTTTGCAACTCGCCCGTCCTGACCCTCGAGGCTTGTGGTCATCCGAGACCAGTAACGCGTGCAGCCCTCGTCATGCGAGGAGCTGGTGCGCAGGATATTGGGCCAGGTGGGCCAGGGGGTTGCCTCATTTTTCGATTCCGGCGGCCGGGCCAGGATTTCTAGCTGGATTATTTCCGCCGCGCCCTGACGGTTGCAGGTACCCACGCAGTCCGCACCCGTATCTCCACCGCCGATTACAAGGACTCGCTTGCCTGTGGCAAGAATCTCCTGTTCCGGCGCAATCGCCTCGCCAGCCGCTCGCCGATTCTGCTGCTCCAGGAAATCCATCGCGAAATGAACCCCATCAAGATCACGGCCGGCAACCGGTAAGTCCCGCGGCTGCATGGCACCGGCTGCCAGACAAACAGCATCGTACTGGCGCACCAGATAGCGGACGGAAACATCCGGCCCCACATGGACATTGGTCCGGAAATCGATTCCCTCTGCCTTGAGCTGGCGCAATCTGCGCTCAATTACGCCCTTGTCGAGTTTGAAATCGGGGATCCCATAACGCAGCAGTCCGCCCAGGCGGTCCTGTTTTTCGTAGAGAACGACCGTGTGTCCCACGCGGCGCAACTGCTGGGCGCAGGCCAGACCGGCCGGTCCGCTGCCCACCACGGCCACCCGCCTGCCGGTCTCCTGCTTTGGCGGCTGCGGCTCGACCCATCCCTGCTCGAATCCCTTTTCGATAATCTGCAGCTCGATCTGCTTGATCGAGACAGGCTCGTCGTGGATCGCCACCACGCAGGCCGGTTCGCATGGCGCCGGGCAGGCCCGTCCGGTGAACTCCGGGAAATTGTTCGTACTGTGCAGCACATCCAGCGCATCCCGCCAGCGGTCGCGGTAAATCAGGTCGTTGAATTCAGGAATGACATTCTCCACCGGACAGCCCATGCCCTGGCAGAACGGAATCCCGCAATCCATGCAGCGAGCGCCCTGGGTGCGAAGAGCCTCTTCGGGCAGAAGCGGATAAACTTCCTCGTAATCCTTAATCCTCTCTGCAACCGGACGAGCCGCGGGTCCCTCCCGCTTGTATTCGATAAACCCGGTAGGCTTACCCATTCCAGACCTCCACCCGTTTCGTTTCCTCGTCTTCCTTGATCATCTGCCCCAGCGCACGACGGTATTCCATCGGCATCACCTTGACAAACTGATTAATCTTGTCGCGCCAGTTGTCCATGATATGCTTCGCCAGCGGACTGCCCGTGAACTTGATGTGCTGCTCGATCATCCGCTTCAGCATCGCGATATCCTTCTCGTCGCTCACGGATTCGAGATCCACCATGTCAAGGTTACAGCGCTGATCGAACAACCGCTGCTCGTCGTATACGAACGTGATCCCGCCGCTCATGCCGGCCGCGAAATTGAGACCCGTGGGACCCAACACTACCACCACGCCGCCGGTCATGTATTCGCAGCCATGATCGCCCACTCCCTCCACCACCGCGTATGCGCCGCTGTTACGGATGGCGAACCGCTCACCGGCGCAGCCGTTGAAATAAGCCTGTCCCCCAGTGGCTCCGTAGAGTACAACATTTCCGACAATAATATTATCTTCCGGTTTGAACGACGAGCTTTCCGGAGGGCTGATCACGATCCGGCCGCCGCTCATACCCTTGCCCACATAGTCGTTGGCGTCGCCGTGAAGGCGGAGGCTGATGCCGTTGGCCAGGAACGCGCCGAAACTCTGACCCGCCGATCCGATAAGCCTGATATCAATGGTGTCCTGCGGCAGCCCGCGCGCGGCGAACGTACGCGCCACCTTGCCACTGAGCAGAGTGCCCACGGAACGGTTCACATTGCGGATCTGCCGCTCGATCCTCACTTTTTTCTTCTCTTCCAGCGCCTGTTTCGCCTCGGCGATCAGTTCGTGGTCCAGCGCTCCCTCGGTCACGTCAGGCTGACGGGCCATGCTCCTCAATGTTCCGCCGGCGGGCACAGGAGGCGGAGCCAGCAGACTGCTTAAATTTACTCCCCGGGCTTTCCAGTGACCCAGCGCCTGCTCAACCTCGAGCAGATCGACCCTGCCAACCAGGTCCTCGAACTTGCGGAATCCGAGATCGCTCATTATCCCGCGGACTTCCTCTGCGATAAAGCGGAAGAAATTGACCACGTGGTCCGCCTTGCCGAGAAAGCGTTTACGAAGTTTCTTGTCCTGGGTTGCGACTCCCGCCGGGCAGGTATTCAGGTGGCACTTGCGCATCATCACGCAGCCCATCACGATCAGCGCCGAGGTGGCGAACCCGAATTCCTCGGCTCCCAGCATGGCGGCAATCACCACATCACGCCCGGTTTTCATCTGCCCGTCGACCTGGAGCCTGACTTTACTGCGAAGGTTGTTCATCACCAGCACCTGCTGGGTTTCGGCCAGGCCGATCTCCCAGGGTAGGCCGGCATGCTTGATCGAACTCAAGGGGCTTGCGCCGGTCCCGCCCGCATCGCCGGCAATCACGACCACGTCGCTGCGAGCCTTGGCCACGCCCGCAGCCACGGTGCCGACACCGATCTCGGATACCAGCTTGACACTCACCCTGGCCTGCGGATTGACATTCTTGAGGTCGAAGATTAGCTGCGCCAGATCCTCGATTGAATAGATATCGTGGTGCGGCGGCGGCGAGATCAGCGTTACTCCGGGCACGGAATGACGGACCCGGGCGATCTCCCTGCTGACCTTATGGCCCGGCAACTGTCCGCCCTCACCGGGTTTGGATCCCTGGGCGACCTTGATCTGCAAATCCTTGGCGTTCACCAGGTAGTTGGTGGTTACTCCGAACCGGCCGCTGGCCACCTGCTTGATCGCACTGTTCATGCTGTCGCCGTTGGGCAGGGTCTCGAACCGGGCCTCGTCCTCGCCGCCCTCGCCGCTGTTGCTCATTCCGCCGATCCGGTTCATGGCGATCGCCAGGGTCTGATGCGCCTCGCGGCTGATCGAGCCGAAACTCATCGCTCCGCTGACAAAACGCTTCATGATTTCCTCGGCCGGCTCCACCTCCTTTAACGGAACCTTGTCGCCCGCCTTGAACCTGAGCAGTCCGCGCAAGGACTGGAGCACCTCGGTACGCTCGTTGGCAATCGAGGAAAACTTGCGGAAAAGCTCGAAATCTCCCCTGGCGGTTGCCTGCTGGAGAGTAAAAATCGCTTCCGGGCTCCAGGCGTGGTACTCGCCCCGCTTTCGGAAACTGTACTCGCCCGAGCGCGGCAGCATCAGCCTGCCTCCGTCACTCCGCGCAGGGAACGCCAGCTTGTGACGGCAGAGGACTTCCTCGATCACCACCTCCAGCCCTATCCCGCCGATCCGGGACACAGTACCGGGGAAATAACGCTCGATAAAAGCTGAATCCAGCCCAACCGCCTCGAAAATCTGCGCCCCGCGATAACTGCGGACCGTCGAAATCCCCATCTTGGAGAAAATCTTCAGCAGGCCTTTCTCCACCGCTTTCATGTAATTGTCGATCGCGTCCGGGATATTGCTCTCCTGCTCCAGCGAACCGTTGATCGCCATGTCCGCGACACTCTCGAAGGCGAGGAAAGGGATAATCGCGCTGGCGCCGCAGCCCAGCAACTGGGCGAAATGTGCCACCTCGCGGGCTTCCCCGGTTTCAATCACCAAGCCGATCCTGGTGCGCAGCCCGCAGCGAAGAAGGTGATGATGCACCGCCGAGACCGCCAGCAGGCTGGGAATCGCCGCCGTTTCCTCGTTGATCCCGCGGTCGCTGAGCACGATCAGGGAGTAGCTTTCCTCAACAGCCTGCTCAGCTTCCTTGAAACAACGCTCGAGCGTCTTGTGTACGCCCTCGATACCCTCTGCGATCTTGAAGATGATCGGGACGATGAGTGTGCGGAAATTCTCGTGCTGGGCGTGCTTGAGCTTATCCAGGTCGTCGTTGGTCAGGATCGGCCGGCTGAGTTTGAGCAGACCGGCGTTGCGCGGAGTTTCCTTGATCAGGTTAGCCTCGCGGCCGATATAGCTCATCAGCGACATCACCAGCTGCTCGCGGATCGGATCGATTGCCGGGTTGGTCACCTGGGCGAAAAGCTGCTTGAAATAATTGAACAGCAGCTTGGGGCGGTCGCTGAGCACCGCCAGGGGCGTATCATTGCCCATCGAGCCCACCGGCTCGCTGCCTTTCGAGGCCATCGGGCCCAGGATCACGCTCAGGTCCTCGTCCGTATAACCGAACGCGATCTGACGCTGGACGATTGTCTCCTGTATCGGACGGACCGGCATGGCGCAGTCGAACAGCCCGCGCAGCTCGATCCGGTTTTCGTTGACCCAGCGGCGGTAGGGCTGGAGACGGCTGATTACCGCTTTGATCTCGGGATCGTAAATTATGCGTTTCTCTTCGGTATCGATCAGCACCATCTGGCCCGGTCCCACCCGTCCCTTGCTGCGGATTTTTTCGGGCGGGAACTCGAGCACTCCCACCTCGCTGGCCAGCACGAACAGATTGTCGTGGGTGACCACGTAGCGCGCCGGGCGAAGGCCGTTGCGGTCGAGGCAGCTGCCGATCACCCGGCCATCGGTGAACGAGATTGCCGCCGGACCGTCCCAGGGTTCCATCAGTATACTGTGGTACTCGAAAAACCCGCGCTGGTCCTCGCTCATCTGGTACTTTGCGCCCCAGGCTTCCGGGATCAGCATCATCATGGCGTGGGGCAGGCTGCGGCCGCAGGCGGTCAGCATTTCGGCGATATTGTCCAGGGCCATCGAGTCGCTTCCGCCGGGCGTGATAATCGGCAACAGTTTCTTGAGATCGTCGCCGAAAAGCTCGCTCTCGATAGTCGCTTCCCGGGCGCGGGTCCAGTTTACATTGCCGCGCAGGGTGTTGATCTCACCGTTATGGGCCAGAACGCGAAACGGCTGGGCGAGTTCCCAGGAGGGGAAAGTGTTCGTGCTGTAGCGCTGATGGACCATGGCGAGAACGCTGGTCAGCGACTGGTCATTAAGGTCGTCGAAAAAGAGCGGCACCTGGTGGGCCAGCATCAGCCCCTTGTAAATAATCGTGCGGGATGAAAGGCTTGGTATGTGAAAACCGCAGCATTGGGCATCCTCGCGCCCGCGGACACGGTTCTCGGCAATCTTGCGGACCAGCAGCAGTTTCCGTTCCAGCGCGTCCTGATCTTTATCGCTGGAACCGATGAAAAAGTGTCTGATATCCGGCATGCTTTTGCGAGCGGACTTGCCCAGCGCATCCGGATTGACCGGAACATCCCGCCAACCGAGAAATTTCTGCCCGGCCTCGGCCACGGACTGTTCGAGTTCGGAGATACAGAAATCGCGCAGTTCCTGATCACCCGGCAGGAAAACCACACCTACTCCGTAGGACCCGAATTCAGGCAGGCCGAACCCAAGCTCCGCGCACTTCTTCCGGAAAAAACCGTCGCAAATCTGGATCAGGATCCCGGCCCCGTCACCTGTCTCGGGATCATCGGCCACCGCTCCCCTGTGGGTCAGATTGATCAGGATCTGGATACCCTGGCGGATTATCTCATGACTGGGCTCGCCATCCACGTGAGCGACAAAACCGACTCCGCAGTTATCGTGCTCGGTCTCCGGCCGGTAGAGAGTGCGATGCGCCGGAAGAGTTCTCGGATCGATTTTACTCACCAGCCCAGTCTCCGGTAGAAATCTGCTGAAGACGATTGTACCCGAGTCATTCCTGAGGCCTGCCGAAGAACGCCGGGAAGACGAAGCGGACACTGACATGGAAGGAAGAATTACGGGCCGAAGCCTGCTTCCAGGACCTGCACACGGCCAACATAACGGACCGGCCATGATAGTGTGCCAAAGCATTTCAACTTAATCCATTCCGATACTGTCTGGCAAGAATTTTCTTTATCCGCCAGGTTTGCTGCATTACAGAAAACATCGGCCCATACAAAAAACGGCGGAGAGAAACTTCTCCCCGCCGTTGAAGAGCGTACGATATTATTAGTAAGCAAATAATTTATAACAACTTCAGAATTGCCAGCACGTCGAAAATGTCCGTCTTGCCGTCGCCGTTCACATCGGACGGCCCGACTGTCGGGTTACCGCTGAGCGCCCCCAGCACGGCCAGCACGTCGAAAATATCCACCTTGCCGTCACCCGAAGCGTCGCCGGTCTGGAACTGGCTGATCGTCAGCGTACCGGCCTCGGCGGTGACTTCTATTTCCGTTCCCAAAGTGTCCTCATCAGACGCCACGTTGACCAGCGAGACATTGGCCAGGTCCAGGGTCAGATCGCCGACGGCGGCGTCGGAGTCCACTGTAAATTTCACTTCCAGAATCTCTTTATCCGCACCGGCGCTGATCGTGTTCAGCGGGATTTCGGGATCGATATTGAGATGCAGCATGTAAATCACCAGCTTGCCGGAGCTGTTGGCTGTGTTGATCAAGTCATCGTCGAGTACGGGGATATCCAGTCCGCTGGCATCATCGCCGGCGACCACGCTGTTTGTGCTCAACGGCTTTATTTGCAGCGAGTTCTGGTCGAACAGCAGGTCCAGGCTCAGTGCGTGAACGTCGGTATCGGAGGTAAGCTTGACTGTAATAGTGGCGCTTCCGCCTGCCGCGCCGGTGGCGTCCTCGACCCAGATAACGTTATTCTGGCCGAATGCCGAAGCGGCAAACAGTCCGACAGCAAGAACCACGGATGAACAGATCCTGACTAGACTCATCATCCCTCTCCTGAATATGATTGAACAACTGCTTGTAATCTTGTCTTTATGGTCCAGGAAAAAAATAAATCTTCAATACCATGATTACAAGGATAATCTCCTTTTGTTCCGAACCATGTCCTGAAGACATCGCTAGATAGTAGTTGGAAACCCCGGCTCGACGCAAGTTAGAATAAAGTTAGCCCCGGCCGGTTCAAGACGGCTCTTTCCAACTGGATATTACCGGTCTTTGCTCAACAACGGCGGCAACTACGCCGTCCAGCCGCTTTCCCGCCTCCACCCGGAAACCGTCGCCCAGTAACGAATCAGTTACACGAGCGTCCGGCCCGACAGCAACACCCTTGCCCAGTACCGAATTCGCGACGACTGCGTTAGCGCCGATCCGGCACCCCGCTCCCAGTTCAAGCGGTCCGTTAAGCACTGATGAGGAGTCCAGATCACAACCCGCACCTGCTATTAACGCCCGGCCTGGAGAGCCGTCTGCGGCTGATTCCTGTATCAACTCAGCGGCCGCCGAGAGAAACCACAACGGGGTCCCCAGGTCGAACCAGCGGAAAGAGGTGTGGTAACCGAATACCGGTGATCCGGCTTCGATCAGTCGTGGGTAGTGCCGGCTGTTGATATCCGAAAACCCGGGGCCGATCCCCGCAACGAACTCCGGTTCCAGAATATGGATGCCGGTAAAATGCAGGGTGCGCGAACCGCCGGCGCTACTCCCGGGACTGCCTGCCACCCGAACCAGTCGGCCCCCGCCGGCAATTTCCACTCCACGGTAGCTCTCGCCCGGCGGCATGTCGATCAGAACCATCGTCCCCAGCGAGCCATTGCGCTCGTGGAACTCCAGCGCGCCTCGCAGATCGGGGTCCCCGTAGTAACAGTCGCCGTTCACGAGCGCCCCACAAGGCTCCGCCGGTTCCGAGGATTTCCGGCTCGAAACTGTATTCCACATGCTCGTCGTGCTCGGCCAGAGTATCACGTACCGAACCTGGAGCATGGTGCAGGTTGACAACTATCCTCTCCACGCCGGCGGCCCTCAGCAGGCGGACCACACGTACAATGACAGGGACTCCGGCCAGGGAGAGCGAGACTTTGGAGCGTCTCTGCGTGAGAGGGCGCAACCGGACGCCGAATCCGGCCGCCAGGACCATGGCAATCATATTGTCCCGGGTGGTCAGGTAGGAAAAGGCGGACGTCAGATCTGTTTCTGCGAGCCGGCTGACGGCTGCACTTTACGGCTTGCCTGCAGTTTTTTCAGTTCACCGGTGAGCCGGCTGTTTTCCTGTTCGATTTTGAGAAGCTTCTCTTCGATTGCCTTCAACTCATCGGCATGCTTGGCTTTGTCCTTCTTGATTGTTTCGAGTTCGACCAGGGTATCGCAATAGTCCTCGTTGGTGCGCTCGATCTTGCCGGAGAGCGAATCGATTATCATAAACAGCTCCAGCGGGCTCTGACGGGCCATGTTGAGCATGTCGCGCTTGCCGAACACCATTACTTCCCCGTCGCTCATGGCCTTGACCGTGGCGC
The DNA here is from genome assembly GCA_019456185.1 of Candidatus Glassbacteria bacterium. Classification (NCBI taxonomy): domain Bacteria; phylum Candidatus Glassiibacteriota; species Candidatus Glassiibacteriota bacterium. The sequence continues at coordinate 18,420 of VRUH01000049.1, forward strand.
TGCGGGTGAGGTCGTCGAACATGGCGCTTTCGCCCACGATATCGCCCTCAGACAGCTCGCCGAGCACCACTTCTTCACCACCGGCGCTGCGAATAACTTCCAGGCGGCCTTTCTTGACAATAAAGCCGCACTGGCCTTTCTGGCCCTGCCTGATAACCACCTGGCCCTTGCGAACCGTTTTCGTCATGAAATTAACGTCCACCGCGTGCTTGCGAGAATTCTCCAGCTCATCCAGAGTCATCGTGAAATCCAGCGTTTCATCCTCCTCCACTTTTTCCCTGTGGAACGCCCCCTCGTCCACCAGCGAACTGGTCCTGTTCAGTCGTTCGCTCAAGCGGCTCAACAGCTTGCGCACTCCCGGAGTCAGCTTGCCCAGGTACTTGTCGAAATCCTCTTTGCTCATGATCGCCACCCGGGAATCCTCGAGAGCGCGCACCGTGGCGCTGCGCTTGCCGGAATCATTGTCGATCAGGCTCATCTCACCGAAAAATTCGCTGGGACCCAGAACTCCGATCACCACGTCCCGGCCGTCCTTGCGCTTGAGAACTTCCACCATGCCGGTCAGGATCACGAAAAAGGTGCTGCCGGGCTGCCCCTCCTTGATAATCACCTCACCCCGGCAGAAAGTTTTCTCTAACTGGGCACCCATCGTGTTAGTCTCCGTGTTCGATCGACAAACGGGCCTGAGTGAATTAAACCGCTGATCTTCTATTCATTTGAACTTAACCAGGTCCTGTGCGGTTGGCAAGCGAAGAGACCGATGGAACTGCTTACAGCCCGCTTGCCAGTCCATGTACCGCCAGGGCGCATTTTTCCGCCGCCAGACGGGCCCGGACAGCATGTCCTTCAACCGAGCTTCCGTCAGCGTGGTCGCTCACCGCTTTAACGACCGCCACCGGAATCTTGCGCTCCCGGCAGTAGGAGGCCACTTCCCACGCTTCCATGTCCACGAACCCGGCGCCGAATCTCCGTGCCAGAAGTTCTGCGACCCGTGGATCGAACACAGGTGCGTTGTGAGTCACCAGGCAGCCGCCGTCTCGGACGGTCTCCCCGCCCGAAGGAAGCTGCTCAAGCCGAATCGGCTCCCGGCTAGAGTGGTGCACCGCGGCCACCGAATCCATCACCACAACTTCGCTCAGCGGCACGGACGTATCCAGTGCGCCGCAGACCCCGAAATCAATCACCAGTTCGGATTTATCAAGTACCTCCTTAACTTTAAGCAGACTCTCCGCCGTCCTCTCCGGCCCCGCCCCGCAGAGAGCCGTCACCACCCGGTGCGGCCCGATTCCTCCCCGCCAGAGCTTGACGCCGTTCACGGTCTCTTTGGTCACGGAATCCAGCAGACCCAGCAATACCGAGGCTTCACTCCTGTACGCAGCCACCAGCCCGATCAGCATATATTTGACTTCTCCGTAGCTTAATCCTTACATTTAATATTTATACAGCCTTGCTAAACTACTACTCGTCCCGGCGGCGATCAATCGCAATGTATTCCATCTGGGATTACGCTCACAGCCTGTGGCATAAAATGGTCCGGGATGATGTTCTGTTCCTGGCTTCGGGTATCGCGTTCAACCTGCTGATCTGCCTGATCCCGCTGATCCTGATCATTTTTGCCATGGCCGGGTACACCTTCAGCAGTTCTTCCGAATTGTGGGACAACGCGGTGATTTATCTGCAGAGTCTCCTGCCGGTCTCAAGCGAATGGATTATCAACAATACCCAGCGGCTGATCAACGACCGCCAGTGGATCGGAATCCTGGGACTGGGCGGCATGGCGCTGACCGCCACGCGGCTGTTCGCCTCGCTGCGAACGGTGCTGGACAGGGTATTCGAGGCCCGGCATACGCGGGGTATCATCCACGGCAAGCTGTTCGACTTCATGATCCTCGTGCTGATCGCCACCCTGCTGGTGGTCGCGAACTTCACGTTCGCGCTGCTGCCGATCGTACTGCGGGAAAATATTCTGTTCAACAACCAGTTGTTCTCGCTGCTGCCGCTGCTGAAAAGCAAGACCGCGGCGATAGTTTTCACTTTTCTGCTCAATGCCGCCTTCATCTTTCTCTCCTACCGCTTTTTCCCCTCGCGCAGCGTGCGTACGGACACCTGCGCAATCGCCACCTCGATTGCGGTGACCGTCTTCGAGGTCAGCAAGTACCTCTACGGTTATTTTATCCTGATGTACGGGGAGTTCAACCGGATCTACGGGACCCTGGCGGCGATCGTGGCGCTGATCGTCTGGTTTTACATCTCTTCGATGGTGTACGTGATCGCCGCCGAGATCGGGTTTATCCACGAGCAGGGACGGATGCGCTCGCTGAAACGATAGAGAACCGCCCCCCCTCACCCCGCCTTTTGCTCCCCCGGCGGACGGCGGATACTCTCCAGCCACGCGGCCGGACCCTTGCGCATGCAGTCGAAGCCGTACTTGCCGCGAAGGGCGTCCACCGTGTCGCGTAGAACCGCTCCTCGCGCTTTTGCCTCCCCACAGCTCCGCTCAGCGCCGTACAACCGGCGTAAACACCAGCCGCAACCGTCCGCACCAGCGGCGCATGGCGCGGACCATGCCGGCCTGGTCCGGGCAGATACGCTCGTCAAGCAGCACCAGTTTGCAGCGGTCCGGCCGCCCCTTGACTATCATTCCGTAAGCCACCAGCTTGCTCATCGTTCGTACTCCTTCTGGTTTTAATATTTCCTTAAGACGCCGATCACCACGCCCTGGATCCGGAACTCGCCCCGGCGCACGATAATCGGCTGCATGTTGACATTCGCCGGCTGCAGCCGCACACTGCCGTCGTCCCGGCGGTAGAAGCGCTTGAGCGTGGCCTCTCCCCCGCCGATCAGGGCCACCACGATCTGCCCGTCGCGCGCCGTATCCACCTGCTCGACAATCACGTAGTCCCCGTCGCGGATCTGCTCATCAATCATCGAGTCCCCCTCCACCTGGAGCACGAACGTGGGCTGGCGGCCGACCATGCTCTCGGGGATATCGAGTTCCTCCGGGGTCTCCAGCGCCTCGATCGGCAGGCCCGCGGCGATCCGCCCCAGCAGGGGCACAGCCACCGCCCGCGGCTGAGCTGTGCGCCCGGGCAGGGCCTGTACCTGTCCGCACAGCTCGATAGACCGGCTGCGGTTGGAGTCGCGGCGGATCAGGCCCTTGTCCTGGAGGTTGGCCAGGTGCTTGTGGACCGTGGCCGGCGAGCTCAGCCCGAATTCTTTGCCGATCTCGCCGATAGTAGGAGCATAACCCTCTGTGGCCACGTGCTCGCGGAGGAAATCGAGAATCTGTTTCTGGCGCCTGGTGAGGTACATCCTCCCCTCCCGGCTGAGTTTTTTTGCCTTGTTACGAACAGAAAGCGAAAGTGTGACTTATTATAGGCGAAACAAAAGCGAAAGTCAAGGGCAAAAAAACTTATGTACGCGCATTGAATTTAAAATCGGTTAAGGTTCTAATTCACCTTCCTCTATTTCCCTGATTGCTCCCTCTACGATTTTTAGCCCCTCACCTCTGGCGCCAATCTCCAGATATATATCTCTGGACTGCTGAAGATACTCCAGGGCCTGGTCGAACTCGCCCTGGTTTGCGTAAACGAGCCCGATGTTGCCGAGATCATTCGCCTCGCCAAGAGGGTTGCCGATCCTGCGGTGGATCTTGAGGACCTGCTGGTACGACTCCAGGGCCAGGTCGAGCTCGCCCTGGTCTTTGTAAACGTTCCCGATGTTGCCGAGAGCATCCGCCTCGCCGAGGGGTTTGCCGATCCTGCGATAGATATCTCTGGCCTGCTGGAAACAATCCAAGGCCTGGGCGAACTTCGCCTGGTATTCGTAAACGATCCCGATGCCGCAGAGAGCATCCGCCTCGCCGAGGGGGTTGCCGATCCTGCGGTGAATCGTGAGGGACTGCTGGAAATACTCTAGGGCCTGGTCGAGCTCGCCCTGGATTCTGTAAACAATCCCGATGACGCCGAGAGCATTCGCCTCGAAGCGGGGGTTGCCGATCCTGCGGTGTATCTCGAGGGCCTGTCGTTGTGACTCCAGGGCCTGGTCGAGCTCGCCTTGGTTCTTGTAAACGTTTCCGATGTTACCGAGGAATGCCCCCTTGAATTCTGAAGCGTCTTTTTCTTCAGCTATTTCCAGGCCTGTACGGTAGGCTTCAAGAGCCGTTTCGTATGCAGAGGTATTGTAAAGAGAGTTGCCAAGATTCAGAAGAGCGGACATGGTGGGAAGGGTATTAGCGGACTGCCGGTAGTTTTCCGCAGCTTCCTGGTATTCGTAGCTTTCTTCGGCTTTTTCGCCGGCCTGGAAGTACATTTCCGCAGTGTCTTTCAATTTACTTTTCTTCTCTTCAGCAACTTCTTCCAACTCTTTTTGAAAACCTTTGAGTGTGGCTTTTGGGAATAAATCACCTCTCAGGTCCTGGATTTGCTCAATTATTTTCTCATTACCCTTTTGGTGCTCTTCCCTTTCTCTTTTCCACAGACAAAAACCGGCAATTGCGGCTGCGGCGGTAAAACCAATTGCAAGTAGTGTAAAATGCATCCGCTTATCAGGATTCATCGCTGCCAGAGTACCGAAAAAAGCAACAGCTAAGCCAAATAACAAGGTTAATATTTTCAGTAAATAAGTCATGGCGCGCTGGTTTTCAGAGGGTAGCGGATCGGATAAACGCGATTCAGTATACAGGACTTCCCTTATTAAATCAAACCATATCTTATAAACCTGGCATGTTGTTATCATGATACAAGCAGTATTCAGGTTGTCACGCGCGCTGTTTTTAAAATTACCCTTGCTAAAAATACCCCGATGTGCTTAAATTCCCTACTCTTGGAACCCATTTGCGGAACGATCACAGGAGGAATGATTTGCCGAAGAAAGCCGATCTCGAAAAGAAAATAATCAAGTACAAGGAAACCCTCGCCGAACTGGCCGAAAAAACCGGCAAGGAACTGGAACGGCGTAAGTTCAGTAAACTGCTGAAACGGGCCCAGCGCACACTGGCCAAGCTTATCAAGGACGTGGAACGCCACGCAACCGCCCTGTCCAAGAGCAAAGCTAAGAAACAGGCCGCGGCCAAGAAAGCGGAAGCTCCCGCTGAGGAGCCGAAGGAAGAGGCCCCGGCTGAGGTAGCACCCACCGAGGAGGCCAAGGAAGAGGCCCCGGCTGAGGAAGCTCCCGCCGGGGAGGCCAAGGAAGAGACTCCGGCTGAGGAAGCTCCCGCCGGGGAGGCCAGGGAAGAGACCCCGGCCGAGGAAGCTCCCGCCGGGGAGGCCAAGGAAGAGGCCCCGGCTGAGGAAGCTCCCGCCGAAGAGCCGAAAGAAGAAACCCCGGCCGAGGAAGCACCCGCCGGGGAACCCAAAGAAGAAACCCCGGCTGAGGAAGAAAAACCCGCGGACGACGGGGAGGCCAAAGAAGAGGCCCCGGCTGAGGAGGCTCCCGCCGAGGAGGCCAAGGAAGAAGCCCCGGCTGAGGAAGCTCCCGCGGAGGAGGCCAAGGAAGAGACTCCGGCTGAGGAAGAAAAATCCGCGGAGGAACCCAAGCAAGAAACCCCGGCTGAGGAGGAAAAATCCGCGGACGACGAAGAGCAGAAAAAGTAACAGCGGATACTTGATAGTGCCGACAGGCTGATTAGCTCAGGCTGTGGATCCAGCGCAAGGAGGACCGGATGATTGTTGACCGCGAGAAACAGAACGCTACAGAAGGGGCGACTGTCCATTTCGGAGAGTTCCTTGTGGGCAAGGGGATGATCGAGCCGGAGCAGCGCGACAACGCCCTGGCGATCCAGGAAGCTGTCAACCACAAGCTGGGAATCATGGCCACGATGGACGAGATCCTCACTGTTTCGCAGGTATATACGATCCTTGACGAGCAGCGGCGCACGGGACGGCCGTTCGGGCAGGCGGCCCGGAGGCTGAACCTGATCGACGATAAGTACCTGATCAAGCTGCTGGACAGGCAGAACAAACTGAGACTGAGAGTCGGCGAAATTCTGGTGGGGCTGGGTTACCTGGAACACGACCGGATGGAGGCCGCGCTGGATGAGTTCCAACGGGATTTTTGCCAAAAGAAGTGAGGCAAGCCCGCCAACAACAGATCAAACGAAAGGCCCGTCCGCGATAATACCGCGGACGGGCCTTTTGCTGGTGCGCGTATATCTTCCGGGTCTAGAAGCGTGTTTTTTCAACACGCTTCTAACCGCCACAAGGATGTGGCGGCAAAATGCGAGACTTTAAGTCAAGCATTTTGGGCGGCTTGCCTTCACTTGTTATGGCAAGCCGCCTTGAAAAATGCCACGGAAGGCATTTTTCAACACTCTTCTAGATCAGGCTGCGGGTCCTCATCGCCTTGTAGATTCTTTCAATCGCCACATCGCAGGCGGCCTGGCTGAAACTGCCGGCGACTTCCCTGCGCTCGTTGATCTCGGCCCACATCGTGTCGAACTTCATCTCGATGTGCTCGATCACCTGCTCCCGGCTGAACCTGACCCCGCCTACTCCCTGCTTGTACTCCAGGTCGGAGGCGATCACGCCGCCGGAGTTGACGTAGTTGTCGGGCAGAAGGTCGAGGCCGCGTTTCTCGAGCATTTTCATCGCCTCCCACGAGACCGGCATGTTGGCGGCTTCGATCACAACCAGCTTGACGCCCAGGCCGCCGACATTGTCCTTACCGATCACGCGCCCGCTGGCCGCCGGGATCAGCACATCGGCATCCAGCATGAACAGGCCCTCGTTGTCGATCGGGCGCTTGTCATCGTAGCCCTTGATCGTACGGTTTTCGCGGGCGTACTCCATCATCTCCGGGATATCGATCCCGTCGGGGTTGTAGACGCCGCCGTAAAAATCCGTGACCGCGATCACCTTGCATCCCTCGCGGTGGAGGAACCAGGCCGCGTGTGAGCCCACGTTGCCGAAACCCTGGATGGCGACCGTAATTGACGACGGCTTCCGGCCGACCTGTTCGAGGTACTTAAGGGTGGAATAGGCAGTGCCGAAGCCGGTGGCCTCGTGGCGCCCGGGCAGCCAGCCCTCGATCCCCTCCGGTTTGGCGGTCACCACCGCCGGATCGTGGGTCTCGTTGTAGAACAGCATCATCTCCGCCCCGCTGCTGCCCATGTCGGGTGCGGGAATATAGGTGCGGACCAGGCCCCGCTCGATGAAATGGTCGACAAACTCGCGCATGATATGGTCCTTGAGCCGGTCCATGAACGGGTAGAAATCGATTTTGAGCTTGTCCTTGAGGCCCTCGTAGAGCTTGTGGAAATCGACCTTGATCCCGCCCTTGCCGCCGCCTAGCTCCAGATTGGCCAGCGAGGTCTTAAGCGTCATCAGCCGGGCCAGCTCGGTGGTTTCCCAGATATTGACATCCGGATCGATCCTGATTCCACCCTTGAACGGACCGCGGGCGCGGTTGTGGAGCACTATACCGCTGGAGATATTCAGCACCTCGCCGCCGATCTCCACCGGCAGCCGCTGGTAGATGAACGAGTAGGGCTTTTCGATCTGCTGGAGCTCGCTTTTTGAAATACCGAGCCGCTTGGCGCTGTCGCGCATCAGGATCCCGGAGCGGTTTTCCGGTTCCCTGCTGCAGATAAACTGTTCGATGTTTTTTAAATATCTTTGTTCGTTTTCCATCCGGACTCTCCCGATTGCTCTCGACCGTCCCGGGCCGTGCGCTGGTTTGGAGAAAACACGCCGTCAAGGAAACGCCGGACGTCCGGTTGGACATCCGGCACTGCCGGGGGAATTGGTAACGCTAGTTTACCACAAAAACGTATTCAGATCAAAGGGTATCCATAATCCTGATTGTATGGGCCGGCTGGAGCATGACATCGAGCCGGTCGATTGCGGCCACGGCCTCGGACATCGCCCCGGCAGTCGTCTCGTGCGTGATTACCACCAGCGGCACTCCCTGCCGGGGGTCGACAGCCTTTTCATGCTGCACAACCGATGCGATACTTATCCCCCGCGCGGCCAACTCACCGCTGACCGCCGAGATCACGCCCGGCTGGTCCTTGACCGTAAACCGGGTGAAATAGCGGCAGCGAACGTTCTTGCTGTCCACAATCGGGATGTCGAGCCGCGATTCGGAGAGCAGGCTGGTGACATTGTCATGGTTGAGCAGGGTGTACAGATCGCCGATCACGGCCCCGGCGGTGGGCATCATGCCCGCTCCCTTGCCGATAAACGTCTGCTCGCCGTGGGCCTCGCTTTTGATCGCCACGGCGTTGAACTCATTGCTGACCTGGGCCAGTGTGTTGGCGGCCGGAATCAACGCCGGACCGACCCAGAGTTCCAGCTTACCGTTCACCCTGTGCGAATGGGCGATCAGCTTGATCCGGTAGCCCATTTCCAGCGCGGACTGCACGTCGACATTGCTGATCCCGGCAATCCCCTGCAGGTCGATCTGGTCCGGGAGAACCAGCGTGCGCAAGGCCTTGCGGACCAGGATACACAGCTTCTGGGCCGTATCCATCCCGCTCACGTCGAGTGTGGGATCGGCTTCCGCAAACCCCTTCTGCCGGGCCTCGGCCACCGCCTGGTCGACATCCATGCCCGGCACCTGTTCCATCCGGGTCAGGATATAGTTGCAGGTGCCGTTGAGTATCGCGTTGATCGAGAGCACCCGGTCGACCGCCAACCGGTCGCGGATCACCTGGATAATCGGCACTCCGCCGGCCACGCTGGCCTCGAACAGCAGACGAGCTCCGTTCCTGCCGGCCCGCTCGTGAAGTTCATCGCCGTGCAGGGCGATCATGTACTTGTTGGCGGTCACTACATCCTTGCCGGCATCCAGCGCCATCTCCACATACTTTTTGGCAGCCCCCACCCCGCCGATCAGTTCGACTATCACGTCGATTTCCGGGTCGTTAACCACCGAATCCGTGTCACAGCTCAGCAGAGCCGGGTCCACCTTCACCTCGCGCTCGCGTTCCAGATCGGTATCGGCCACCTTCACCAGTTTTATCCTGTCGGCAATCCTGGACTCCGGGTCGGTGAGCAGTTTGATCACGCCCGAGCCGATTGTCCCGTAGCCCAGCAGGCCGACCCTGATAATATCAGCCATCCTTCCTCCTCGAACCGGCACGCATCCCATCGCGGGCCGGATTTATCTCAATACTTATGCGATTTGCCTGTTCAGTCGCCCAGTTCCCTGGACCGTCGCGCCGCGGCCTCAACCGCCCGGATCACCACATCGGTGAACCGTCCGGACTCCAGCTCGTGCAGTCCTGCGATCGTTGTACCACCCGGCGTGGTGACCGCATCACGCAACTCGGCCGGGTGTTCGGCCTCCCGCTGCTCAAGCATCACCGCCGCTCCCTTGACAGTCTGCACGGCCAGCTTGCGGGCCTCCTCGGCCGGCAGCCCCACTTTCAGCCCGGCGGCGATCAGCGCCTCCACAAAGGTGAACACGTAGGCCGGTCCGCTGCCAGCCAGTCCGGTAACTGCGTCGATCAGCTTCTCGGGCAGTTCGACCACCGAGCCGGCGGCGCCGAGCACCCGACGAGCCGCATCCAGCGCCTCCCTACCGGCGTTTTTACCGGCCGCGATCGCCGTAGCCGATTCGCCGACAGTGGCCGCGATATTGGGCATTGCCCGCACCACGGCCACACCATCGGCCAGTTTCTCCTCCATGGCGCCGGTTTTAATCCCGGCGGCAATCGATATCACTGTTTTACCCGGCTCTACCGCAGCGGAGATCTCATCGAGCACATCGGCCACTACGCCTGGTTTAACCGCCAGGACGATTACCGGGCAGTTGCGGGCCAGTTCGACAGAGTCCGCCGCCCGGATACCCTTGTCAGCGCATAGTTCATCCCTGCGGGCGCTGTCGGGTTCGGAGATCAGGATATTCTCCCTGTCCGCCACACCGGCTCTGATAACACCGGCGATCAGGCTCGCGCCCATCTTGCCCGCCCCGATAAAGCCCAGCGGCGTGATATTACTCATCGAGCATCTCCATCAAACAATTAATTCAAACCGTGTCGCTGCACTATCTACGGCAAAATCGGTGCCGCCTGCGCTCGATTTCCGTCTGCATTCGTCTTTCAGAGAGCCAGGATTTCGTCGATAGCGCCCAGGACCTCGTCGATATCGGCCATGGTGAGCTGCCCCATGTGGGCGATCCGGAATGTCTTGTCCTTGAGATCGCCGTAACCGTTGGAGATCACCATGTCGCGCTTGGCCAGTTCCTTGTTCAGCGCGGAGATATCAGTGCCGCGGGTGTTCTCCACGCAGGTGAGAGTCTCGGAGCGAAAACCTTCCTGGGTGAAAATCGCGTAGTTTTTCTCGGCCCAGGCGCGGACACGCCCGGCCATCTGCTTGTGACGGTTCCAGCGGTTCTCCAGGCCCTCGGAGATAATCAGCTCCATCTGCTTCTTCAGCGCGTAGAGGTGGGGAATCGACGGAGTGATATGGGTCTGGTTCTTGGCGTAGGTTTTCTCGACAGCCAGGTAATCGAAATAGAAGCCGCGATTTTCCACGCTGCGGGCTTTCTCCAGCGCGCGAGGGCTGATCGCAGCCACGCCGAATCCCGGAGGCAGGGCCAGGGCTTTCTGCCCGCTGGCCAGGATCACGTCCACGCCCAGCTTGTCGACTTCCAGCTTGACGCCGGCCATGCTGCTCACGCTGTCGACCAGGGTCGAGACCTCGGGGTACTTGCCGCGCATCATCCCGCAGATACCGTAGATGTCGCTCATCGCCGCGGTGCTGGTCTCGTTGTGGACTATCGTGATCGCGTCCACACCCTGGTTGGCGGCCAGGGCCTCGTCCACCATCTCGGCGTTGAATCCGTGACCCCAGGGAATCTCCACCGGGACAGCGTTCTTGCCGTTGGCCTTGGCTATCTGGAAAAACCGCTTGCTGAACGCTCCGTTGATAAAGCTGAGACAGGAATCGCTGACGCAGTTTCTCACGGCAGACTCCATCAGCCCGGTGCCGCTGGAAGTGGAGAGGAAAATCATGTTCTTGGTGTAGAGCATCTCCTGGACCATCGGGATAATCGAGCCGATCAGCTCGCTGCACTCGGGAAACCGGTGTCCGATCATCGGCCTGCTGAGTTCAGCCAGTACCTCGGGAGCGACTTCGGTGGGGCCGGGAATGAACAGTTTCTTGTGATCAGCCATGGCACTCTCCTGGGACGTTGATGTATTTTGAGAAATGAACTGCCCCGCGGCAGAGCCGCGAGGTACCTGATTTAAATCTAGCTGAATCCCATTTTCAAACCATTAGGGAAACTTGCAGTTTTTTTCAATTGTTTCTTTCTGCTTTTGTTTCGGCAAAAGCAGCAAAACCATTGGGGGCCGCGAACTCGCATCCACTTTATCTCTTTTTTGGGCTCAGGAGT
>VRUH01000050.1:0-15965 GCA_019456185.1 Candidatus Glassbacteria bacterium
TGTCGTTCACTGCTGCAAATCTAATAAGAATGGGGCTTAGCCCGCTTTGTTTTTAGTTTAACCGGACACTACTGAATTTTATTAGACGACACCCCGCTACAGATGGGAAACTCAGAACAAATATTCCCCCGGGCTTTATCACCCGGGAGATTTCGGCCACAAGATCCGCTCTGTCTTCCGGTTGGATTATATGAATCAGCACCGCATGGCACAGGACAAAATCGAAATACCCATCCTCGAATGGCAAAGCCTGCCCGCGAGCCAGAGATACCATGCTAAATCCACTCTGCCTGGCAAGCGAGGCCCTTTCCACGGTATTTCGAACACCGCTTTTTTGCGGTTGGCTTTCTTCTGCTTATTGCTCAGAGGGCGGTTTCTTCTGCCCTTGTCCAGTACTCCGCAATAGACCCCGTCTTTACGGCATTGGCGCTTCAACTCATCATTGGCATATGCCTTGTCTGCGAAGATAGAACGTTCATCTTTTGCTGTTTCAATTTTGAAATGGTGAATATCGGCTAAAATGTGTAATCGCCTACAGAGTGGCTGTGCTGCTTGCTCCTTATTTTTCCCACTTGCAAGGTGAGAGCTGGGTTTGGTATATTCGAGGGCGAACCATACTTGATGCTTCTTGACGGAAGTGGAACCCCTAAACTTTGATATGAGGAATGTCGGATAACCGGCAATCTACCGCGTTCTTTTCCAATGACCAGCGAACATTCCAACAACAGCTTATCATCCAAGTCCAGGTTCCTGCTCGGTTGCCTGGCATTCTGGGCGATGGAGACGGCGCTTGCAGGCAGCCCAGCCGCAGAACTGCGCTGGTGGCAGTTTCGCCTGTACGCTTTGGCCTGGTACTCTACGTGGGGCCTGCTGATGGACCAACTTTCGGTTGCGGCTACCAGGCTCATCGGCTTTGTCGAACACAGGTCCTTTGGCACGTTTCAGGCTGTTTTCTACGGTTTCGCCAACGCCCTACTTGTTTTCGGCGGACTCCTGCTGGCCCGACAAGCTCCTCTGTGGCCGGTTTTGCCGGCGCTGGCCACCGAGGTTATCATAGTGCTTATCCTGCGGCGACCGATAATCAACGCAAAGTTCCGCCTACAGGCAGTTCCGGCGATAATATGTTTCAACATCTTGCTGCTTGCCGTCTTTGCGGAGCAACGCGCAGGCACTGCCGCCCTGCTTGCGCCGACGTGGTGGCTGAAAATCCTGATCGCCACGCTGGCCTCCCTGGCGGCATTCAAGCTGCTCTGCCTGGCGTTCCGGAGACTGGCCGCTGGTATTGCTCCCAGAACGGGTGCAGCAGTCGGGGTTTCCCTTGCTCTTCTGCTATGGCTTGCGATCGCATCCGAGAATTTCCTGTACAGGTTCAACAGCTTTTACCCAAGAATTTCCTGCAGGGCCGCGGCGGCAGCAAATCCCGGCGCCGATGCCGCCGGGCATCCGAATATCGTCTTTATCCTGGTCGACTGCCTCCGCGCCGACAGACTGGGCTGTTACGGATACACCCCGGGCACAACGCCTAATATCGACAGTTTCGCCCGCAACGCCGCCGTCTTCACCCGCGCTTACGCCAACACACCCCTGACCAGAGCCAGCGTGGCCACGATGTTCACCGGCTTGTACCCTTTCGAACACGGCGTTCTGACCGGAAGGGATTTCTTTATCCTGCCCGATTCGCTGACAACGTTAGCTGAAACAATGAGCATGGGGGGATACCATACCGCCGCGATGATCGCCGGCAACCCCAACGTTTCTGCCTGGAGCAATTTCGACCAGGGATTCGAAGAGTTCATTTACTTCGACAGCTGGCTGCTGAACAAGCCGTACCTTGTTTTCGCGCTTCAGCAGAGGCCCAATTACATGGACGGGCAACGGCTGACCGACGAGGTTGTGGAATGGCTGGACCGACGAGGTTTTCAGCAACCGTTCATGCTTTATTTGCACTACATGGATACCCACAAGCATTATCACCCTCCGCCCTGGCATCCGGTAATCGAATCCTCAAGCTACGCAGACGGGACCACGCCGGTCGAACTCTACGACAACCAAGTCAGGCTGGTGGACTATGAGTTCGGTAGAGTTATCGAGGCATTAAAAAACAACGGGCTCTACGACAACACAGTCGTAATCCTGACAGCCGATCACGGCGAAAGCTTGGGAGAACACGGCAGGCATGGTCACGGCTCTTCGCTCTACCAGCAACAGATACATGTCCCGCTGATCGTCCGGCTGCCCGGCGAAGAAGGGGGCAAAGTCTGTGACGGGCTCATAGGTCTAATCGACATTCCAGAGCTGGTGCTCGCTGCATTGCGGTACAAGCCTCCCGGTTTCTGCAGCACCCTGCTGAGCCGGGCGGGCGATGAGCATCTGTTTACGGTGTTGCATGGCGAAGACCGGCTGACCACCGCCGTTCTGCAGGGCGATTGGAAACTGCTCCACCGGGAAGCAGGTGAAAACACATGGGAGCTGTATAACCTGGCAACGGATCCTCAGGAAAGCACAAATTTGTACTTTCAAGAAAAAGTCCTGGGAGACATGCTTAGAAAGGCGCTGCTTTCATTCGAGGAGGAAACCGGTGCGGTGGCGGGCAAAAGCGTATCGCGGCAATCCGGGGTCTCCCCGGAGGAGCTCGAGCGCTTGAAGGCGCTGGGTTACATCAAGTAGGCTCCGGCGGATGCTGTCAACTCGGAGCGTCTTCGATCCTTCTTCGTTTCTATCCGGAATCCTTACGTAAAGCCCGGGAAAAACTGATACAGATCAGCAGGATACTTATGCTGAACGGCCCCGCCGTTCAGTTGTCAACTTTGAAAGAATAGCCTGCGCCTAAAAGTTTCAGCCCCCGATCTGTTGACCCCAAAACGCGTTTATTGATTCAAATCAATCTGCATTTTTTTCTAATGATACTCATAGTCATCCAGAGAATTCAATTTAACATCTTCTGGCATATGGTTTTCTCATTGCATTAGTGTGGATACTGACTGCGGGCCAGTATCGGCTTAACCGGGATTATCGCCATTAGTTTTTTTGTTGTATCGATCCTGGATATTAATCTCTTTCCCGGACTGACGTTAGCCATGATACAACCATTAATGACAGAATTCAAGGCCAGGCAATGGCTTATTCACCAGTCGCATATCCTTATTTTCATCCCGGAACCTCTCGATTTTCGACGAGGTAAATGCTATATTGAGTTTCGCATATACAATGAATCTCAATCTTCTTCTGGCGCAGGAGGAAACGATGCACCGTGTTCTGAGCACCTTGATCGTGGCGGCGGCGTTTGCCGGAACGGCATTCGCCCAGGGCAGCGACAGCAAACCAGCGGCCAAAAACAGCCCGTTGCTATATACCATGGAAAGTATCGATGGCCAGAAAGTGGAGCTGGCGAGCTACAAGGGCCGGGTGATCCTGCTGATCAACACCGCCAGCAAGTGCGGGCTGACGCTCCAGTACGGGCCGCTGCAGGCGATTTACAGCATGTACAAAGACAAGGGGTTCGAGGTCCTGGCGTTCCCGGCCAACAATTTCGGCGCCCAGGAGCCGGGCACCGACGAGCAGATCAGGGAGTTCTGCTCTGTCAACTATAATGTCACCTTCCCGCTGTTCTCCAAGGTCTCGGTCAAGGGTGATGACATCTGCCCGCTTTATGCCTATCTTACCAGCGAAGAGACCAACCCCGGCTTCGCCGGCGAGATTCCCTGGAATTTCACCAAGTTCCTGGTGGACCGTCGCGGCAAAGTGGTGGCCCGGTTCGAGCCGAGAACCACACCCGATGACGAGAAAGTGACCGCGGCGATCGAGAAGGAACTGGCCGCGAAATAACGCCGCTTCCGCGGCTGGGCCGGAGGTTTTTCCGCTACCGATTCGCGCGGGTTGATGCCATGAGCGGTTCAGCGCAGGAAAATTCTCCCGGCCGGATTCCCTCCCGCAGCCTGCTGGCGGTGGCCGCGCTCTATTTGGCGGTTACCTTGCCCTTCCTGGGCGGACCCGCCCTGTTCGACCCCGACGAGGGCTATTATCCTGAGACCGCCCGCGAGATGATCGCGGGGGGAGACTGGCTGGACCCGGTGTTCAACGGCGCTCCGCGCTGGGGCAAACCGGTGGGGTTCTACCTGGCCGATGCCGTCTCGATGAGCGCGCTCGGCACCAGCGAGTTCGCCGCGCGTCTCCCCAGCCTGCTCGCCGGGCTTGGCCTGGCCCTGGTCACGGCGCTGATCGGGGCCGCCCTGTTCGGCCCCGGGACAGGTGTGCTGGCCGGGGTGTTCTGCGCCTCTGCTGTCCAGACCGCCCTCTACAGCCGCTCAGCCGTTCCGGACATGTTTCTCGCCCTTTTCGTGGCTCTTTCCCTGCTGGCTTTCCTTCGCGCCACTCTCGGCCGTAACAGGCCCGGCGGTCCCTGGCTCTGGGTCATGTATCTCTCGGCGGGGCTGGCGTTTCTCTCCAAGGGTCCCCTGGGCGCGATCCTGCCCGCGATCGTAATCGGCTCGTTTCTGCCGGCCGCCAGGCAATGGCGCAGATTTATCGAACTCAAACCCCTGCGCGGCCTCCTGCTGTTCCTGGCGGTCGTCACTCCCTGGTATGTATACATGTATTCGCTCCACGGCCGGGATTTCATGGTCGAGCATTTTATCGGCCGCAACCTCGAGCGCTATTTCACCGACCGCTGGGAGCACTCCGGTCCGCTGTGGTACTACGTTCCCGTGCTGGCGGCCGGGACATTCCCCTGGACCGTGGCGTTTGTCGCCGGGCTTGTTTCATCGGCGCGCGGCGCGATCTCCCGCAGCCGGCTGGACAGATCGCACCTGTTCCTGCTCTGCTGGCTGCTCGGCATGCTGGTATTCTTCAGCTTCAGCCGCAGCAAACTGCCGAACTATGTCCTCCCCCTGTATCCCGCCGCGCTGGTGATTGCCGCCAGACTGGTCAGCCGCCTGAACGAACAGGGCGCGCGGGTCCGCGGTCTGGCGATTGCCTGGACGACCTCGGCGGTGGCGGCGCTGCTGGTAACTGTCGGGGCCGGTATCCTGAGCCGCAAGCTCGGCGAACCGCAGTTCGTGCTCCTGCTCTGGCTCTCCCCGCTGGCGCTGATCGCAGCCGCGGCTGCCCTGGTTCACCTCGGACGGGGAGGTATCCGCAACTGGGCCTGGGGCTGCGCGCTGGCGATGGCCGTGTTTTTCGCTGTGCTCACCGGCGCGGCGATCCCCCGGCTGGACAGTCTGCAGGCTGTCCGTCAGCTAGCGGCCGACAGCCAGGGCCTGCTGCCGCCCGGTGAAAATGTCGCCGCCTGGCGGGTCTGGAGCCCCTCGTTTCTGTTCTACACCGGTACGCGGGCCTATCGGTTCAATCCCGAGGAGGAAAGCTGGCCGCCTGACTCTGCTCCTGGAATCGAGTGGGTGCTGACAAGACCGTCAGCCGTGGTAGAGGTCGAGCGGATAACCGGCAAGCGGCCTTCGCTCGTACTCGGGCGCGACCGTTTCGTCCTGCTGCGTCTGGAAGCGGAATGAACCCCATCTGGATCGAAGTGTATAATGTTCATTGACTTATCAGTCGAGTTTGAACATATTGATCGACTTCGGGCCAGTCGTTCAACGCCAGTCCCGGCAAGGAGATAACTTGAAAACTTCACAGGGGCAGCACATGAACCTGAGAAAAGCCAGGAACCCCTACGTCTACGCCAGCGCCACCATCCTCGGCCTGCTGCTGGTGGGCTGGCTGTTCGGCCAGCTGATGGCTACCAGCGACAACACCTACAAACGGCTGCTGCTGCTGCAGGATGTGGTCAACCAGGTAAGCCTGCGCTATGTCGACAATATCCCGGCCGACAACCTGTACCACCGCGCCGTGGAGGGCCTGCTCGACGGGCTCGATCCATATACCGAGCTGATCCCGGCCGAGGATTACGAGCGGTTCAAGGAAATCCAGGTCAGAAGCGAGTATGTCGGCACCGGCATGTCGATCTCGCGGACCGCGGAACAGATCGTGGTGATGAATGTCTACCCCGGCTCATCGGCCTACCGCAAGGGGATTCAGCCCGGCGACCGGATTATCAGGATCAACAACGAATCGACCCGCAACTGGACTACCGAGCAGGTGTCGTTGCGGATCCTGGGCGAGCAGGGCTCACACGTGGAGGTTACGGTCAGCCGTCACGGAGCCGAGGAGCCGCTGAAATTCACCCTGACCCGCAAACCGGTGGTGGTGCCCACGGTCACCAGGCATTTCATGCTCGATGCCACCACCGGCTACATCCGCCTGGCCACGTTCACCGAACGTTCCGCCGCCGAGCTGCGCCAGCACCTCCAGGAACTGCTCGACCAGGGGATGAAATCGCTGGTGCTCGACCTGCGTGACAACTCGGGCGGTCTGACCGATGCGGCGATCAAAATCTGCGAGCTGTTCATGGATGGCCGCCAGTTGATCGTCGCGATCAAGAGCCGTCACCCCGAGGAGAGCAGCAGCTTTTTCTCCGACGGGAAACCGCTGCTCAAGGATGGGCGGCTGGCGGTGCTGATCAACGAGTTTACCGCATCCAGCAGCGAGATCCTGGCCGGTGCGCTGCAGGACCACGACCGCGCGGTGATCGTGGGCCAGAATTCCTACGGCAAGGGTCTGGTTCAGACCACCTATCCGCTGAAAAGCGGCGACGTGCTCAAGATCACCACCGCGCGCTATTACACTCCCAGCGGGCGTAATATCCAGCGGGAATTTTTCAGCCGGGTGCAGAGGCTCCAGGACGATCCCGACAATCCAGCCGCCGATGAGGAAATCCAGGCCGTGTTCGAGACCGACATGGGCCGCGAGGTGCTGGGCGGCGGCGGAATCGCTCCCGATGTCAAGGTGAAGATGGACAGCGCCTCTGTCGATCCCTACGTGGTCAGGCTCAACAGCCACACGTTCGATTTCGCGGTCGCCTACAAGAGCATGAACCCTGGCCTGTCCCAGCCGTTCAAGGCCGACAGGAAGATTTACGATGCGTTCGTGAGTTATCTCGAGGCCAAGGAATTCAAGCTGGACCGCACGAAGACGGAAAGTTACCGCGGCTATATTACCGACTACCTGCTGACCTACCGTATCGCCGAGGTGGCCTGGGACGATAACGCCGCCTACCGGATGGTGGCCATGGAAGACGCGCAGCTTTCCCGCGCGCTGGAGGTACTGGGCAGCGCCTCCAGCCAGAAAGAGATTCTGCGGCGCTTGAGCGAGGAGGCTTCCGAGTGAGCGACAACAAGAACACCGCTGTCGCCGGTACGCTGGAAAAACTGGGCGAGCGACGGTCGGATTTCTGGTGGAACCTGGTCTACTTCCTGATCCTGGCAATCGCGATCGGGTTCGTGCTGGTCAACAACGACCTCGCCAGTATTATCAGCCCGGCCGGGATCGGAATCCTGGCCGTCCTGGGAGTGCTGGAACTCTACCCCACGTTCTACCTGGTCAAGCTGGTGCTGCGCTTAAAAAACGGCAGGCGCGATTCCTGAACCACGCTTGACAGATATTTGAGCAGCCGAAGGCGGGGTATGCACTCCGCCTTTTTCAGTCTATCCTTTTCGGCCAGTACATATAACGTTCGTAGTAGCCCAGCAAGTTGCCGTCCCGGTCGCGGATAGCACGCATGAATGTCCGTTGACGGTTCTCCGGGTCTTCCCCCTGGCGCTCGGTTATCTGGACCTCGACCTCGCCGGCCTTGAGCCGTTCGAGCACCTCCTCCATTATGCGGCCGGACTCTTCCTTGTGGCAGTCGAACAGCGACTTGCCCAGCAGCGCTTCCCCGCCCTCGAACAGATCGATCGCAGCCTGGTTCATATAGAGCACCATGTGGTCCGTGTCCGTAATCACCACCGGGTCGGGAATTCCGCAGACAAAAGCTTCCAGTAATTTTTCCATTCCCATTTCGCCTGTTCTCCCAACTGTGATATGGTAAGGGCCCGTCGGAGGCGGCGGGCCCTTTGGATTCTCTGTCGTCTGCCCGGAAACGGCGTGTCCGCTCAGGGCCACTGGTGCTCCGGTGCTCCGGCCACCGGGATCACTATCAACTGGCTCAGCGCCTCATTCTCGCCCAGCAGGATATACCTGCCGTCCTCGGTGGCGGCCACCGTGGCGATCTGGAACCCGCGCCAAGGCAGCTCGGCGGCCACTTCGGGGACGTTGAGCGGCACTCGCGGGTTGCCCAGGTCGATATAGTCGCCCGATTCGGTGTTGTAAACGAACAGGTGGGCGTAAGCGGGCAGCGCGCCGGCCACGCCGTACAGCCTGCCGTCCGCGCCGAAAGCCAGTCCGGGCATGCGCGGACTCATGATCGGTTTGCCGAGATTGGTTACCCGCAGCGTTTCGGGATCGATCCTGAACAACTGGCCATCACCGGCATTGCCGCCGTAGATCGTACCGTCGGGGGCCACCGCCCAGCTATCGGCCCGGCCCAGGGGGCGGCGGCCCCAGACTGTGGGCAGCTCCTCCTCGATCGTGACCAGTTTCGCGGTGGAGGGATCGTAGTAGAACAATTCGTTAATCGGCCGGCTGCCCCACACACGGCCCTGTTTATCGACAGCCAGGGCGCGGCTGAGCACGTCCTCCTCGGTTAGCGCGTATGAGTGGTAGCGGCCGTGCTGCGTGGGTGTAATCGCGGTCTCGTCGAATACTTTCACCTGCCCGCTGGCGATATCGTAGGTAAAGAACTTGCCGTGCGGGAACGTGATTCCGTAGAGCATGTTCCGCTTCGGGTCGGCTGTCAGCGCGAACACGCCCTCGCCCTCCACCGGCGTCCCCAGGTCCTCGACGGCAAACCCGGACCCGTCGAACGTGAACCTGACCAGGTGACCGCCCGCGCCCTCGTCATCGGCGACCGTGCCCGCGTAGAACCTGTCCTCAACCCGGCCGAAGCCGCTCCTGATCTCCCGCTGCCCCGGGATATCCGCAGCGAGGTCGTGGGCCACCTTGAGTACCTGTTCGCTCAGGCTGACCGCGAACAGGTACGGACTCAGCCCCTCCTCGGCGCTGGTCCCGCCAATCGCCCAGTCGCCCCGGGCGGTCAGCGATGTTATCCGGTTACGGTAGATCGGCAGCCGCAGCCGGGGACCGGGATTCTCCAGCGAGACCTCTACCGCGAAACCGCCCTGGGGTGAAAAGAACCGGTACTCCGCCTGCGCCAGCTGTGTTACCAGCAGGCAGGCGGCTCCTGTCAACAGCAGCTTTTTAAGCATCGACTCTCCCATTGCCCTGAATGGTTTGGTGATTGCAATTGACTGAAAGTTTTTATTCGCTTATTTCCTTGTCGGGATTGAAGATCAGCATGAACGGCCTGCTGGCGCCCGATTCGCCCATCTGCGCCGCGTCCTCTGCCCGTCGCCGTCCACAGAAATACATGTTGCCGTATTCGTCCTTGACGTCGCAGCCGGTCACCTCGCTGACCACATCGATCGGGAACTTGAGCACGACCCTGCGCGCGCGCGTCTCCGGGTCGTACTCCATCAGCAGGGTGGTATCCTTGACCACATACCGGCCATGACCGCCGACAAAATAGTAAAGCTTGCCGTTGTCGCCGAAGGCGCTGTTGGGCGAATATCCCGGCGGCGGCAGCTCGGTGTTCTCGACCGTGGGACCCAGGGCCTCGATTGTCCCGATTCCGCGGCGCTGGGGATGGAACGCCACCAGCATGTTGCTGTAGGTGATCAGGTAGATAATCCCGCGGACCGGGTCTTTGGCGTAAGTTGGAATCCCGGTGACAATCTGGGGTCCCGTGGTGCCGGGAAACCAGGGCACGCTCTCCCGGCTGAACAGGATCCGCCCCGAGTCGCGCTCGTACTTTACCAGCCGCTGACGCCAGTCCACGTAATAACCGTTGCCCCAGCGGTCGCTGAACATGCAACGCGGCACGTGGTCGCTGCCCACGCGGCCCAGGTCGCGGAGGTCATTGCGGCGGGGGTCGAAGAGCAGCAGGTGCACCGACGGGTAGCTGACCCCGTAGATCAAGCCGCCCACCAGGTCCATCGCGATATCCTTGATACTCTCGTTGGGCAGACCCGTGCCGAGGTTCTCCATCCGCTCGGTGGCGGGGTCCCAGGCCAGCAGCATCCCGCTGTAGTATCCCTGCGGGTGGTTCATCAGGTATTCTTCACGGCCCTCGCCCCCGTCGGTGGCGAAATACATTCTCCCGTCGGCCCCTTCCAGGATCTGGGTATGCACCTTGCCCTGCCACTGCCAGTGGCGAAGGTTGGCCAGCTCGGGAATAAACCCCACCAGCCGCATCCGCTCCGCTGGCACGTCGTACTCGAACAGGCCGACCTTGTCGCGGTGGTTGGTGACCCCGATATAGACTTTGCGGTGGCGGGTGCTGTAGCCGATCGAGCGCCAGGTGCTGTGGGCGTCCGGAAACTGGGGGTACTGCACGAACCTGACATTGTCCATCGTGATCTCAGCTACCGCCGGTGCAGCCGGAGCAGTCAGGCAGGCGAGGAAGATCAGCAGAACTGTCATCCTTCCGGAAGATCGTTTCATGGCCTCAGTCCAACGCTTTCTCGGGGTTGAATACGATCATAAACGGCCGGCTGGCGCCCGACTCGCCCATCATCGCCGCACGTGTGTCGCGCCGCCGCCCGCAGAAATACATGTTGCCGCCGCTGTCGGTGACCCCGTGGCCGGTGACCTCGCTGATCGTAGTCAGGGGAAAGCGCAGCACGATCTTCTTGGTGCGCTTGTCCGGGTCGAACTCCATCAGCGCCGCCTGGTCCTCGAGCGCATACTGGCCGTGGCCGCCGATAAAGTAGTAGAGCTTGCCGTTGTGGCCCAGCGCCAGGTTTGGGCAGTAGTAGTCATAGGGCGCCTTGTCGCCGTCGAACACGCCGCCCAGGTCGACCATCCTGCCGAACCCTAGCCGGCGGGGGTAGTATGCGACCACTTTGGAGCCATAGGTGACAAGGTAGATCACCCCGGTCTTGCCGTCCTCGGCGAACGCGGTGATCCCGGTGATTACCTTGTTGCCCGGCGTTCCCTCGAACATCGGCACAGCTTCGGCGTTGAACAGCAGTTGGCCGGTGTCGTGCTCGTATTTGATCAGCCGCTGCCGCCAGTCCACGTAGTACATGTTGCCGAACTTGTCGCTGAACAGCACGCGCGGGACATGGTCGCTGCCCATGCGGCCGAGGTCGCGGAGGTCGTTCCGTTTATGGTCGTAGAGCAGAAGGTGGGCCTGGGGATAGGAGACACCCAGGATATTGCCGTTGAGCCTGTCGATAGTGACGTCCTTGATACTCTCGTAATGCAGGCCGTTGCCCAGGTTGGTGAACCGGTCGTGGGCCGGGTCCCAGCGCATGAAATAGCCGCCGTTGTAGCCCTGGGGATGGTTCATCAGGTACTCTTCGCGGCTCTCGCCCCCGTCGGTGCTGAAATACATCGCCCCGTCCGGACCCTCGGTGATTCTGCTGTGGACCTTGCCCTGCCACTGCCATTCCCGCAAGTGGGCCAGCTCCGGGAGGAATCCCAGCCGGCGCATGCTGTCGGCGGCGATATCGAACTCGAACAGCCCCACCTTGTCGCGGTGGTTGGTAACACCGATAAAAACCCGGTGGTAGCGGCTGCTGTAGCCGATCGACCCCCATGTGGAATGCGCATCGGGGAAATCCGGGTATTCGATAAACCTGATATTGTCCGTCGTGATCTCCGCCGCCGCGGTCGAAACACCCACGCCCAGCGAAAGGATCGCCAGCAGCGCGGACAGAACTGTCGGTCTCATCGGCCGTCTCCTGATCCTGGTTGGAATTTCAGCAGAATATTTTTCCTGAAATTTCTGTTCGATCCGGCCCGTTCGCCTGGCCGGCTATTGTCACAACGTGCGATTGGCAGTAAATTGGAACCTGAAAAAACCGTCTGTTTATTAGACTTCTACGGAGATTCCGAATCTAAACTCCGTCTGTCGGCCTGTCAATCTACTGTGGCGCCGGTAACCTTACAATCCGGGAGATTTTACCGTGAAGCCGTCGATCAACTGTTTCGCAGTCCTGATTTGCCTGTCGGTTTTGTTGCCCCCCGCGGTCAATGCCCTGCCCTCCTCGACCGAACCCGTGCTGGAGTGCGGGACCGCCAATCCCACCGGGGACAAACCCCAGAGCAAGGTCTGGTTCGCCGAGGGCAGCTGGTGGGCCTGGCTGCCCTCGGGAAACGGCGGCAGCCGGCTTTGGCGGCGTGGAGCCGACGGGAGTTGGCAGTCGGATGCCAAACTGGCAGAGGTGTTGGAGAAATTGCCGGGCCGGGCGGATGTTTACGCCGCCGGGAACCTGGCGGTTGCCGCGCTGGTTGACGGCCGCAGGATGGCGGTTGTCGCCCTGAGTTGGAGTGAGGAGAACGACAGCTACGGCCTGCTGGCCCCTCCGCTGCAATGGGAGGAGAAAGGCGAGGTCGAAACGGTCACGATCGACCGCGACGCGGTGGGCTTTTTCTGGATCGCCTACCCGGCCGACAGCGCCGACGCCCGGCGGATCGTTACCAGGATTATCCCGCCCAGGTTCAATCGCACCGGCCCCCCGGTGGTGATCGCCGATGACGTCAGCCGGGACGATATCTGCGTGGTGATCAAGATGAACGGGGCGGTCGGGGTGCTGTGGTCGAACCAGAACACCGAGATGATCCTCTACAGCCGCCACCAGGCGGGCACCCCGGTGGGAGACTGGTGGGATGCCGATACTGTCGCCGCGGGAGGTAAAACCGCCGACGACCACCTCAATTTCTGCAAACCGAGGGTGAGGTCGGGCGAACCCGAGGAGGTCCGCCTGTTTGCCGCCACCAAGACCAGCCTGGACGAGGTCGGCAAGCCGCTGCTGGCCGCGCGGGTGTTCAACGAGGACAAGGTCTGGACCACTGTCGATTTCGCCGAGTTGAGCGAAACCGGCGAGCCCTCGCGGCCGGTTGCCCTCTGGCTCGGAAACCACCCGGCGATTGCGTACACGGTTTACGGGAAGCGCGGAAGCGACGGCGGCCGGGACAACAGGATCGAAATCCAGCACTTTGTCCCGACAGGCACGAGCACCTCGGGCAAACCGGTTACCCTGCTGGGTCCGCTGCCGGAGCTAAACGACGTCACCGGACCCAAATCCGAGCCGGCGGTGATCCCTGTGCTGCTGCTGGCCTCGGACAACGAGGGCCGGGTCTGGGAGTTGTTTGTCGAGCAGGACGGGGAGACCGGGGGCAAGAACCGGGGGCCGGGCGGCGGAGCCGGGGGCGGTGAAGGAAAGAAAAATACCGGCGGCGGGAACTGAACTGGAAATCCCGTTTCCACCGCCGGTTCAAGAATTCGTTATGTGGTGAAATCTACTTCAGGAACGTCAGCCCCACGGTGAATTTGACGTCCGGGCTGTCGCCCACGCCGAACTTGACCTCGCCGAAAAATTTGGTCGTGTCGCCGATCTTGGTTTCGATTCCGCCCAGCAGGTTCAGCCCGACCTCGGTCTCCGTTTTATCGGCCTTGCCCGCTTTGGCGTCCCAGTTGACAATATTGATCCCCAGGCCGCCGCCGGCGTAAGGAGTCCAGCGCTCGCGGGGCTTGAACAGGTAGAACACCTCCGGGTTGATCGCCACCAGGGTTGCGTTGTCGCCGAAACCGATCTCGATATTCGGCTGCAGCCTGACCCGCTCGGCGATATCGCCCAGGTCGAGATGAAAACCGACGTGGATCTGCTCCGGGTCCAGGGTCACTCCCGCGCGGCCGCCCCAGCCGAGCACGTAATCTCTGGCCCCGGCAGGCTGGGCCGCCAGCAGGCAGATCATCGCCACGATTGGTAACAAGAGCTTTCTGCACATAAGTTCTCCTTACTGTTTGGTTTCCTCGTCGAGGGGGAAATCAATATAATCTCTCCGCAACTCATAGTCAATCAAGCCCATTACAGGCGTAGCTTTGCACGTAAATCTCCCATCACCGGATAAAATCTCTTTATCCCGCTTACCCCGTGGCTTATCTTGCAGTTCCCGTTCCTGTTAGTTGGCCGATATCCGCGAGGCGTTAAGATGGGATTTATCGATTACCTGATCATTGTTGTTTATCTGCTCGCGATGCTGGCTATCGGGCTGGAGCAGGGAGAAAATGTACCGAACCTGGTACAAGACCCTGCCCAACGACTGATGAAAGGAGCAAACCGGTGCCGCGCAAGTTTCTGATCATCCAGCAGATCGCCCACGAGGACGCCGGTGTGTTCGGGGCGATGGTGTCCGGGGGCGGGTTCGAGAAGGTGCTGGCGAAAATGCACGAAGGACAGCCGGTGCCCCCGGATCCCCGTGAGTTCGCCGGGATCCTGGTGATGGGCGGCCCGATGAATGTCGATCAGACCGGGCGCTACCCCTGGCTGACCGGCCAGCTCGGGCTGATCGCCGCCGCCGCGCGGGAAAACGTACCCGTGCTTGGAATCTGCCTCGGTTCGCATCTGGCCGCCGCGGCGCTGGGTGCCCGGGTCTATGCGGGCCAGAAACCCGAAATCGGCTGGTTCGGCGTCGACTTGACCGCGGAGGCTGAAACCGATAAGCTGTTGATGGGGTTTCCGGCCAGTCTCGATGTTTTCCAGTGGCACGGCCAGACATTCGACTTGCCGGACGGCGCAGTGCTGCTGGCCGGATCGGAGTCGTTTCCCCACCAGGCGTTCCGCGCCGCGGATTGTGTCTGGGGCATCCAGTTCCATCTGGAGGTTACAGAAGCCCATGTCCGCAACTGGCTGGAGGTCAACCGGGATGAGGTGTCCTCGGCGGGAGTAGACGCCGAGGCCGTAATCGCGGAAACGGATGTGCGCCTGAGCCGAATCGCTCCGCTGGCCGGGAGTCTGTTCGGGCGCTTTCTCGATATCTGCCGCGGCGCGCAAACCTGATCAAGCAGACAACCGAGTCTCGCAACCTTTCGCCTGGAGTCGTTCGATGAACCAGTTGAGTGGAAAAGTAGCCGTTGTCACCGGCGGCGGGACCGGGATCGGTAAGGCGATCGCGGCCCGGTTTGTCGCCGAGGGCGCGCAGGTGGTGATCTGCGGCAGGCGGGTGGACAAGCTGGAACAGGCGGCCGCGGAGATCGCCGGCGGCGGAGACAACCCGCTGGCCCTGCAGTGCGATGTCACCGACCAGGCGCAAATCCTGGGCCTGGCCAAGACCGTGACCAACCGGTTCGAGGGAATCGACGTGCTGGTCAACAACGCGGGCGTGATGCGGTTCGACGAGTTGGCGGTGGCGACAGACCAGCAATACGAGCTGATGATGAAAACCAATGTCTGGGCGCCCTGGCGCTGCGGCACGGCAGTGATTCCGCACATGATCAAGCGCGGCGGCGGCTCGATTATCACGATCAGCTCGGTGGCCGGCCTGCGGCCCCTGCCGGGCGCCGGACTATACTGCACAAGCAAGGCGGCCGTGCAGATGCTGACCCAGACCATGGCGCTGGAACACGCCGCCGACCAGATCAGGGTCAATGTCATCTGCCCGGCTGTTGTCGAGGGCACCGAGCTGCCGGTTCCGATCGTCGGCGAGGACGGCGTGGCGGATTTCTACAACAAGCTGCGGGTATGCCATCCGCTGGGACGCAACGGCCGGCCGGAGGATATCGCCGAGACAGCGCTGTACCTGGCCAGCGACGCCAGCCGCTGGGTGACCGGCGTTATCCTGCCGGTGGACGGCGGCCGGATGCTGACCTCGAACCGCCCCAAGATAACCTGAGCTGTCTGGCGCGGGTTACCGGTCAAGTGGTTTATAGCGGTCGCAATGGTGGATTTTTACGCTGGCGGGCTGCTTGCAGCTGTTGAAACACGCGCGGCACATCTGGTTGACCGGCTCGGCGGCTTCCGCGCCGGACGCACGGTCCTCCTGCGCCCGGCGGATATGATCCCGGCGCAGTTCCGCACCGATTCTCTCCAGTTCGCGGGACACTTCCTCCAGCTCGCGCCTGTCGCGCTGGACCTGTTCCCTGAGCCTGTCGTATTCAGCGTCCGTACCGGCCATCTTCGCCCCCTTTCGAC
>VRUH01000050.1:15975-29267 GCA_019456185.1 Candidatus Glassbacteria bacterium
TCGACAGCCGGGCGCGGCGGGTTCATCCCCCCCGCCTGCCTGGAAAACCGTCCCGATCCGGCATCCCCTTTACAGATATACATTCAGCCGAACCCTGTCAAGCGCCGCAGAGAGCCGAAGCTCACTTGACATGCGCCGGATGGAAGAGCTATATCTTTAAAGCGGTTATCATTGAGAATGCGCCCGAAATACAAACTTGGAACTGCGCGGGAGAAGCCGGCAATGTTATTCAAGCAGGTCAGGACAGGCGGCGACCGGAATTTCGGCTATTTTATCGCCGACCGGAAGGGGGGTTTCGCGGCGGTGGTCGATCCCTCTGGGGCGCCGGAGTTGTTTTTCGAGTTGATCGAAAAAAACAACGTCAACCTGAAATACGTGATTATCACCCACGATCACTACGACCATACGGGCGGGGCCAGCGAACTGGCGCGCCAGAGCTCGGCGCTGCTGGTGCTGCACCGTTCGGCCGGCGACCGCGCCGACCTGCCGGTTGGTGACGGCGAGGAGCTGGACCTGGGTGGGCTGACTCTCAAAATTATCCATACCCCGGGTCACACCAAAGACTCGATCTGCGTGCTGGTGGAGGAGATCCTGATCACCGGCGATACGCTGTTCGTGGGCAAAGTGGGCGGCACCGACCTGGACAGGCAGGCCAGGGACGAGTACGACAGCCTGCATAAAAAGCTGATGACCCTGCCGGATGAGACCAGAGTCTATCCCGGCCACGATTACGGTGTGGCGCCAAGCTCGACTATCGGCGAGGAAAAGAAGACCAATCCGTTTATCCGGCGGAAAAGCTTCGAGGACTTTGTCGACCTGAAAGCCAACTGGGCGGAGTACAAGCTGAAACACGGAATCAAGTAACCTGGTCGCGGAAATACTCCAGCGTCATTTTAAGACCCTGGTCCACCTCGATCACGGGTTCCCAGTTCAACAGCTTCCGGGCCTTGCCGATATCCGGCCGTCTCACTTTCGGATCGTCCACCGGCAGCTCTTCGTGGACTATCTCGCTGCTGCTGCCTGTAATCTCGATGACCTTGTGGGCGAAATCCAGGATGGTATATTCGGTGGGGTTACCGATATTGACCGGAGTGTCGACATCAGAGGTCAGCAGCCGGTAGATTCCGTCGACCAGGTCAGAGCAGAAACAGAACGAGCGGGTCTGGCTGCCGTCGCCGTAAACCGTGATCGGTTTTCCGGTCAGCGCCTGGCTGATAAAATTCGGCACCACGCGCCCGTCGTTGAGCCTCATCCTGGGGCCGTAGGTGTTGAAAATACGGACAATCCGGGTCTCCACGCCGTGGCGGCGGTGGTAGGCCATGGTCATCGCCTCGGCGAACCGTTTCGCCTCATCGTACACGCCGCGCGGGCCTATCGGGTTGACGTTGCCCCAGTAATCTTCGGTCTGGGGATGGATTTCCGGGTCGCCGTAGACCTCGCTGGTGGAAGCCAGCAGAAAACTGGCGCCTTTCTCCTTGGCCAGGCCGAGAGCCTTGTGCGTGCCCAGGCTGCCCACCTTGAGCGTCTGGATCGGGTATTCAAGATAGTCCACGGGGCTGGCCGGCGAGGCGAAATGCAGCACCGTATCCAGCTTGCCGGGCAAAAAGATATATTCCGTTACGTCCTGCTTGATGAAATGAAAGTTATCGTTGCCGCTGAGATGGCTGATGTTTTCGATACTCCCGGTAATCAGGTTATCCATGCAGATCACGTCATGTCCGTGCTTCAACAGAAAGTCGCAGAGGTGGGATCCAAGAAAACCCGCTCCTCCGGTTACCAGTATTCTCATCGCTCACCTCTGTTATCGGTTGACTGACCGGCCCGGGGTCCGGATAACTCCCGGCTAAAAAGGAAAAATAATCATGAGCAACCAACTAAGCAAGCGGCCCAACATGTTAATCTTCTGGATCATGCTGGCCAGTGGCGTGGCCGTCGTGCTGAGCGAGCGGGCAGGAGGAGTTCCGGGAGGCGCCCTTTCGATAGTCTCGCGAACCATCTTCTGGTGCTCGGCGATTGCGTATTTCAGTATCAGGATTTATCAGTTCGCAATCAACAGAAAAAGGGCCGCGTCAGACGAGGGTGAACAGAACGGTCCGGACCGGAATGAATAGCCGGCTCCTCTGAGCGGAACCGGGCACAGGATTATCGGCGGTTCCGGTCCGTTTTTTGTTTTTGCTGCTGCTGACAAACAACTATTTTCTTTCATCGCCCTTTTTTGTTATTATATTAATCTGGCGATTTCACAGACTGACATACTGCAAGCTTTTCCCTGGATAGCAATCATGCCTGACGGCTGGAAACAGATTAATGTGATGTTGCGCAACAAGGATGTGGAAGCCTGGATCAATGTCCCGAATTTCGGCAAAGACAGCCAGATCAAGGACACCCTGACCCCGGACGATATCCGCCGTGCGCTTAAAGCCAAGGGAGTTACCACCGGTATCCTTCAGGGGGTACTGGATCGGATTTCCAGCGAATCCCTGTTCGACGTGGACACGTTGGTGGCCCAGGGCACCCCGCCCAAACCGGGCGAAAAAGGTAGAATCGAGTATTTTTTCAAGACCAGCAGCGACTTCCAGCCCAAAGAGGATGAAGACGGCCGGATTGATTATTACGATGTCTCCTTTCTGGAAAACGTCAAAAAAGGCGATAAACTCTGCCGCAGAATCCCGCCGACCAATGGCACGCCGGGGAAATCGCTGCTGGGCGAGGAACTCCCCGCTCCCGACGGACTGGACGCCAAGCTCCCGCAGGGACCCAACACCGAACTCTCCGCCAGCAAGGGCCCCGACCTGCTGGTCGCCGCGTGCGACGGGTGCGTTACGCTCAACAGCACCCTCCTTGTTGAAGTGAATAACAGGCTGGAAATCAAAGGTAGCGTCGATTTTAAAACCGGCAATATCCAGTTCAACGGCACTCTGCTGATCACCGGCGACGTTAAGGCGGGGTTCCGTGTCGAGGTCACCGGTGACCTCGAGATCGCCGGCTCGGCGGAGGACGCCGAAGTGAAAGTGGGCGGAAACGCCTTGCTCAAAAAAGGCTTTATCGGCAATGGCAAAGGAACGATCTCAACCGGCGGCGACTTGACAGTCAAATTCGTCCGGAATCAGAACATCCGCTGCGAGGGCAACCTGATCCTCGGCGGCGAGATGATGAACAGTCGGGCCAAGGTGGGCGGCGATTTAACGGCTGTCGGGCGCAAGGGAGCGATAATCGGCGGGGAGGCGCTGGTGCAGGGCAACGTGGAGGTGGCCCAGCTGGGCAATGTTTCTTTCGCGAAAACTTTGATCCATGCCGGCTGCGATTTCAAACTGGTGGAGCGCAAGAACGAAATCGATCAGGAACTCGAAAAAGCGAACACAAACGAGGAAAAAGTGAAAAAGGCGCTCTACAGCCTCTCCAAGTTACGGCTGAAAATGAAAGGCGACCTCCCGGAGGAGCAGCAGAAACTTTACGACCGCCTTCACGACACCATGACTTACCTCCCAAAATTGTGTGAACAGCTTAAAGGAGAGCTGGTTGAGATCAATAAGGGTCTCGGAGAGCACAGCAAGGCCTGCGTGAAAGTCACCCGCGTGCTCTACCCCGGCGTCAAAGTAAGTCTCGGCAAGTTGTCCAGGGTGTTCCAGGATGAAATGGGGCACGTGACTCTTCGCGAAACCGGGGGCGAAATCGCGAGTTCGTCCTGAGTCGGCCCGCCACTTGACCGGTCGCAGCGGATGCTGGATATTTTATTGCGGTCGTAGATTTAAATTTGTGTTTTGGAGAACAGTGATTCACCGGCTGTCAGCCTCCGGGCTGCGGCCCCGGCCCCTTTGATGCCATGCCGCTGGAAATAGCAAAGCTGGTTGAAGACGACGATCTGAGTGGGGAAGAACTCCTCGAGAGCCTGATCGAGCGGACCAAGAAGTTCGAGATCAGGGCCATCCAGGACAAGCGCCTGATCTTTGCCCGCGTACGTACCTACCTGCAGAAAGTTTTCGGCAGTTTCTACACCACCGAAAAAAACGAGCCGATGGTGCTGATCGCCCAGTCGCTGGTGCGCCTGAAACAGAACCCGCACCTCAAGGGCCGTGACGACAAGATCAAGCAGTTGTCCAATCTGATGGACAATCTCAAGGAAAACGGCCTGCTCAAGCTGCGCCTTGGCCAGAGCGAGGAGCGCGATTTCACCATCATCAGCCAGCGCCTGACTGTCGATGTCGACGGGACAGGCGAAAAATCGTACGAAATAACGCGGCGGATCCCAAGCCCGCGCAAGGCCGAGGAAGAGGAAAAGAAGCGGCTGGCCACCTACAAAGAAGAGCTCAAACTGATCGAAAACGTAAAGCTTACCTGCAAGCAGATCGACGGGCTGATCAACCAGCCGATAGCAGACGAGATCAAGGCCCAGGCCACTACTGCTTTCCGGAACTATTTTCAGGATCTCGAAACCAAGCTGGACAACGCCCTGCACATCCTGACCGGTATCGGCTTTATCGACGATGAGTTTATCTCCGAGCTCAAGCTCGAATCGCTGGACCTGGCCGAGGAAATGAAGGGCAAGTCGGTTATCGACAAGATGATTTTCCTCTCCGCGCTCAACTGGTACCGGAATCAGTGGGCCAGCCGCAGTTTCAACGAACCCGACAACCTGGTCTATTTCCTGATCGGCCGCATGATCTTCCGTCACGCCCCCTGGAATCCCAAGGGAGATAACGAGGTGCGCGAGGCGCTGAAAACTCTCGAAATCAATTGCGCCGAACTGGAAAAAGCTTTCGTCCAGCAGGCCTCGGACCGTCATGACGACGACACTCCCAGCTCCATAAAAGTAGACCGTAAAAAGGAAAAAATAATCTCCCTTATCAGCCAGCTGGTTGCGCTGAACAGCATGCTGGCAAGGCGCAAGAGCGTGGAAAGCGGCAACACACTGCTCAAAAAATTCCTCCGCCCCGGTATCCGCACCGAGG
Source organism: Candidatus Glassbacteria bacterium (assembly GCA_019456185.1). NCBI lineage: Bacteria > Candidatus Glassiibacteriota > Candidatus Glassiibacteriota bacterium. The sequence goes on from VRUH01000050.1 coordinate 20,925, forward strand.
TCAGCCGGCGCAACATGGTGGTTATCGGCGAGGAGATCCAGTCGAAAGTCAAGATGGACTGCCTGGGCAAGCTGATCCGCGAGATGGTGTTCGACAAGAAGATCAAGCAGTTCGTCGGCTGGCTAAGGCAGGCCATGGGCGAGGGCAGCCTGGAGCTGTTCCAGCAGCTTCAGGCCTTCCGGGTGGCCCATGGGCTCAACAACCTGGCCGATGGCAAGGAGCGCGAGCGTCTGAGCGCTTTTATCAGCCCGATGGATATCGTGCAGTTTATGACCCATCTGGCCAACGATGCGGTCTCGATCAAGGACTGCTCTTCCGAAAAAATAGATATCGTGGCCCGCGGCTCCACCGGCGAAGCCCTGGAGACCTCACAGCGCACCCTGACCAACAAGGGCGTAACCTACGACAAGGCCGCCTCGCTGATCAACCGGGAATTCGAAAACCTGCTTCTCAACTACGAGAAGGACGATTTCGAGAACCGCTGCGCCGACTGCAATCCCAACTACAGCCGCGATCAGGACCCGCATATCAAGGTCAAGAATTATTCCTGGGTTGCCCGCCACTTCCCGTTCCTCAAGATGTATTTCGGCGCGTGCGCCTTGCTGGTCAGCCCGATCATGTACAACATCCGCGAGGGCGAAAAGGAAAAGGAAGAAAAGACGATCCACGAAAAGACGGTCGAGTTCATGAACAAGGTGCTGGAGCTGCAGAATTACCTTGTCGGCCAGATCGAAGCCTCGGTTGAGCGGTTCAATGTCAGCGCCCTGGATAAAAACCGGCTCGAAAGCCAACTGGTCAGTGACAAGGAAATCGATGGCGTGTCCGGCGCCGGCGGCGATAGCGGAGACTCCAACTACTCGAGGCTGCTCGAGGAAGGGGTGCGCGAAGTCTTTCCCAAACTCAGCTTCGAACTCCAGGTGCTGGTGCAGGAACAGGGCGATGAGCTGCCCGACGAAGACGGCGAGAGCGGCGGCGGCAGCGATGACGGCCGGGCGCTCTCGAATGAGGAGCGCGCTTTCGAGGAGAAATACGCCCACCTGATGACTGACGACCACGGGCCGGCAGAGGAAGAGAAGCCCGCCCCCACGACCACCAGCAGGATCAGCCCTCGAAGCGTCCAGCGGCTCTCCAAATCGATCGAAAACCTGTCGATCTTTTTCGACGCGCTCAAGGCCGAGGGCTACGAAAAGCGGATTCCGGTCATGCGCCGCGACCAGATCGTGATGAACGTCCGCGACGGCTGCTACTATATCCGCGATATCTCCAGAAATCTCGACCCGGAGAAACAGGACACCGCCCGCCTGCTCAAGAAAAGCGAGGAGCTGCTGGAAAAGACACGCACCTCGATCCAGCGCGTGGAAGTGATCGAGGAAGATATAAATGTCGAGGAAGAAAACGTCGAAGTGCCGCTCTACGAAATCCACTCGATCCTGGTAACGCTCAGTTCGAGCTTCATGGTCCAGCTCACCGGCCTGGTCGACCTGATCGCCCAGAAACACCGCTCCAACCGCGGCAGCCTGATCAAGACCGAGCAGATCGACGGCACCAAGAAGTTCGTCCATCATATCGACAGCGCGATCAACACCCTGATCCGCAACTCGCGCAATATCAAACTGGAAAGCCCCAAGATCCCGATGGCCCTGCGCGACGTCATGAGCGTCAACATCAACGCGGCTATCGGCGAAATCAACCGGCTCAAACGCAGCCAGCTCATTATCCAGAGTTGCCAGCACCCCAACGACCTCAAGATTTACCTCAATCAGGTGGCGCGGTATATCCTGGAGAAGAAGCTGACTGTCCCGCTGCAGAATATCAACACTACCCTGAAAAAAACCCAGACCTTCGTGAACGACAAACAGTACGCGATCTGGAAAGCCGACGGCGAGGAACAGATGAGCTCCTCGATTTTCGGCCAGATGGACGTCCCGAAAATCGCTATCGCCAACGTGCCCAACGTGCTGCATACCGTGATCAGTATCGGCGATTCGATCTCTGACCATCTGGTCCAGCGCGGCCATGAGTTCCGTCAGAAAATAGCCGCCCAGAACCAGCCGCCCCCGGAGCGGACCAATTTCGATGATTTCTCCGACCGGATGAGCCAGCACGTCTGCGGCACCCTGGGCCAGCTGCACGCCTATTTCGTCCCCGACAGCAACAACAACATCACTTTCGATCCTGAGAACCTGGAGAATATCCTGCGCGTGATCGGCACCTGCATGGGCGAGTTGATCGCTCTGACCCGCGAGTTCAACAAGAACAAGGCGATTTTTCTCAACGAAATCGAGGCCGTGCGCAAGATCGCCCCGGTGCTCGAGGGTATCCGCGACAGCGTGAACGATTACAACGCCAACTATCTCAAGCAGAAAAAGAGCGCGGACCTGGCCCGCAGCCAGACCAATTGCGACAAAACCCTGATCGGTTTCTGCCAGGAACTGACCAAGTACGACGATCCAACAACCCCCGAATACAAGCTGCTGCTGATCCGCGGCCGGATCTATCTGGCGCTGGAAAACCTGGTGCAGGTGATCCTGGGCCAGATGAAAAGCGAGTTCGTCGCGGAGAAGAAGAAGAAGTACCAGCAGACTGTCAACGAGATATTCTACATGATGAGCCATGCAAAAACCGAAACCCGCGATTTCCCGCTGTTCAAGAAATTCATGGCCAGCACCCTGCGTGTGGCCAAGGGCTGCGGCAACGAGAAAATCGCCGCCGAGGTGGCCGGCGTGGTGGAGAAGGGTGAGGAGGTGGAGGACTGGATCAAGGTAGCCGGCGGCGGGTTCGAGGAAGCGACTATCAACCAGTGTTTCACTCCCGGCATGGACGTGACCCGGCTGAGGAAACTGAGCGAATCGATTTAAGTGCGGACGTTATAATTCAAAGAAAAACGGCTAGCAAGCCTTACCGGTTGGCTATTCAATATTGAAAAAGGTTCAAAATGGGTGTCAGGATTGTCCGGCAATCCGCAAGTTTGGAAGATATTGATGGCATGCTGGAGGAACTTGGAGACTATATTAAGTTAGCGGTAGATGTGGAAAGAGGTATTCTGGCCGGCGGAGGGGAGTACCACGCGGACTGCGAAGAAGTGTTGCTTAACGATGGGAGTGAGCAACAAAATATCTGGGGAGCCGATTGGTATCCGGGCTCCAGGGAAATATTATTCGGTGCATTGATCAACATTCGGCCGAATCAGGGCAATCTGGGTATGGAAATAACAAACCAAAATCTTCGGAATAAAATCAAGGAAATCGTATTGACTCTTTTGAATACGAAAGACATATGACAGACCTTGAAAAACTGCAGCATCGATTCACCAGGGACAACCAGCAGGTTCGCCTCGGTAACCTTGCTTCCAACCTTCTGCGCCTGAGCAAAACCGTAAAATCAGGAAGCAACTGTGAGTTCGAAAAAAAACTGATGCGGGAAATCTGCTGGATGGCGGAATGGATTGGCAATAATCCTCCGGTTGAAATCGCGGAGATGCAACGTGAAATCTGCCGCTGGCGCAATATCTGGCCGCTGAAACCGGCGCGCTCTCTTCTTTCTCTGCGGGCGGACAAACTATCCGAGGCCGTTTTGGAACTATCCGGCCTCGTGGCAAACCGGACCAGGAGCGGTTAGCTGACGGCGCTTCACTCCCGGCATGGACGTGACCCGGCTGAGAAAACTGAGCGAGTCGATTTAACCGGTCCTGGCAATCAGCAGCAGAACGGGCGGCCCAGGGGGCCGCCCGTTCTTGTTTTTAAGCAATTGGCGCGACCCCTCCCCGGTTATCTTATTTCTCTTGCCCCATTTTCCTAAGCTGAATAGTAATACTACAACGCTTGGATCCCTGGTTACGAAATCTCCAACCTTCTTCCACATTCCATCCAGGAGTATTCCGCATGCATATCTCGCGACGAAACGCCCTCAAACTCGCTGCTCTTGGTATCGTCTCCGCGGCCGCCGAGGGCACAGGCGCCCTGCTCAAACCGCCGATCGTTGGGGTCAAGGCCGACAGCGGTCCCAACCGCTCCGAGTGCGGAGTCGGCGCGCTGATCGCCTGGGCCGACAGGCTCTGGGTGGTGACCTATGTATCCTCGCGCGGCGGCAGGAGCGGCAGCGGTGTCGGCCTGTACTCTATCGACGAGGACCTGAACAGCCAGCAGGTCCATATCAGTAACGGCGTCTACGCCAACCGGATGCTCCACGCCCCGACCGATCAGGTGATTATCGGGCCCTACATTATCGACATGGAGGGGAACTTCCGGGTGATCAACGACCTGCTCGACCATCGCCTGACAGCCACCATGACCCATCTTACCGACCCGGAAAACAAGGTCTATTTTCTCACCATGGAAGGCCCGCTGTTCGAGCTGGATGTCCGCACGTTGAAAGCCCGGCTGATTATCGACCTCACCGAAGAGTTCAAAATCAAGACCCAGCCGCATTTCAAGGGTGCGTATACCTCCGGGGGCCGGGTGGTGGTGGCCAACAACAGCTACTACGGCCTGGGCAACGCCGACGGCAAGCTGGCCGAATGGGACGGCAAGACCTGGACCGTGATCGAGCACACGGCGTTCATGGACGTCAGCGCCCTGCGCTCGATCGGCGACGCCATTTTCGCCAACGGCTGGGACGACTCCTCGGCGATCCTGCGCGTCTTTACCGGGGAGAAGTGGAAACGCTACCGCCTGCCGAAATCGTCCCACACCTACGACCACGGCTGGACTACCGAATGGACCCGTATCCGCGCGGTGGAGACCGAGCGTTTACTGATGGACTGCCACGGCATGTTCTACGACCTCTCGCCGCTCAACTATGGGGACTCTATCTGGGGCGTCCGGCCGATCTGCAGCCACCTGCGGATCGTGCCCGATTTCTGCTCGTTCCGCGGGATGTTCGTGATGGGCGGCAACCAGGCAACCGAGGCTGGGCGCAACCTGTACGCGCCGCAGTCCCAGGCGGGAATCTGGTTCGGCAAAACCGACGACCTCTGGAGTTTCGGCAAGCCCCAGGGCTGGGGCGGCCCCTGGCGCAAGAGCAACGTGAAAGCGGGAGAGCCGTCCGACCCCTTCCTGATGACCGGGTTCGACAAGAAAGTCCTGCATCTAAAAGAGTCCGGCGGGTCCGGCGCGCGGGTAACTATCGAGGTGGATTTCCTGGGCACCGGCGCGTGGGTGCAATACGAGAGCATAACCCTGGAGGGCAACGGCTACGCCTACCATGTGTTCCCGGACGGGTTCAGCGCCCACTGGGTGCGGCTGACAGCGGATTCGGACTGCGTGGCGACCGCGGAGTTTATCTATACCTGAGACACTCCCCGTCGGCTCCGCCGTCCCCCCTCTTGAGAGGGGACCGGCGCCAGGTCTCACATCCCGATTTCATTGGCTGGATCAACATTCGAGGTGAATAAATCCCCTCTAACAAGAAGGGTGGCGGCGGAGCCGCCGGGGTGTGTACTATAAAAAAGCCGCTCATGGTACTCCCGTAAGCGGCTTTCTCATTCTCGGTTTCACTCTGCAAAAAACTCAGATCCAGCCCGTTTCCCTGTACGTCTTCTTCATATCGTCCAGGGTCAACTGCCGGCTGATCTTGTCGGCGCTGCCGGCAGTGCCCAGGTCGCGCATCTTGCCGGCCACCAGTTGGGCGAGCGCCTCGCGGGCGGGCTTGAGATAATCGCGCGGGTCGAACTTCTCCGGGCTTTCCACAAACACCTTGCGGATAGCTCCCGTGATCGCGATCCGGCCGTCGGAGTCGATATTGACCTTGCGCACGCCGTGGGGGATTACGCTCTGGATCTCGCTCATCGGCACGCCCTTGGCGTTAGGCATCTGCCCGCCGTACCTGTTGACAATCGCCACCAACTCCGGGGGCACGCTGCTGGAGCCGTGCATCACCATGTGCAGCTCGGGCAGGCGGTTGTGGATATCCTTGACGATATCCAGGGCCAGCTTGGGCTCTTCCTTGAACTTGTAGGCCCCGTGGCTGGTGCCGATTGCCACGGCCAGGGCGTCCACCTTGGTCAGCTCGACAAACTCGACAGCCTGGTCGGGATCGGTCAGGTTCACCTGGCCGCTGCCCACGCCGTCCTCGATACCGCCCAGGGTACCCAGCTCGCCCTCGACAGTTACCCCCAGCGGATGGGCGTATTCGGCGACAATCCTGGTCACCTCCACATTTTCCTCGAACGTGGTCGGGGTTTTGCTGTCCTCTTTCAGCGACCCGTCGATCATCACGCTGGTAAAGCCCAGGTCGATAGCCTGTTTCACCGTCTCCAGGCTGTTGCCGTGGTCGAGGTGCAGGGCAATCGGGATCTCGGGGTTCTCCTCGACAGCGGCGTTCATCAGGTGCTTGAGATAGGTGAAATTGCTGTACTTCAGCGCTCCGCGGCTGGCCTGGATAATCACCGTGCTGCGGGTTTCCTGGGCCGCGGCCACGATCGCCTGGATCTGCTCCATGTTGTTCACGTTGTAGGCGCCGACGGCGTAGTTGCCCTTGCCCGCCTCGTCCAGCAGTTGTCTCATCGGAACCAGAGGCATCGGGTGTCTCCTTGCAAGTATTTGTTAAGTCGGATTCTCTGCGAAAAAAAGAATGTGTAATTTAATTGTTTCGGCCTGAAAAGGCAATCTTCACAAGGCTTTTCTCGCCTTTCCCGAGACTGTTTACAAAGGCCGCGGCCTCTTTTAAGTTTCCAGCAGGCAATCATTTCTCAGCTTGCTTACCGCTCTACGAGGAGAGTCCATGCCGATCGCATCGGTGCTGGTGGTCGAGGACAACGAGACCATGCGCGAGGGAGTCGAGATCACCCTGAGCCGGATGGGGCTGGATGTCTCCTGCGCGGCCGAGCCGGACTACGCCCTCGAGTTGGCCCGGAAACGCGAGTTCGACCTGCTGGTCACCGACTACAAGCTGCCCGGCATGAACGGCCTTGAACTGTTCCGCAGCATTCGTCAGCACCGGCCGGGGATCGACGCCGTGCTGATCACCGCGTTCGGCTCGGTCGAGCTGGCGGTCGAGGCCATGCGGGAGGGCGCGGCGGATTTCCTGACCAAGCCGTTCGCCGCCGATGAGCTGAAAGTGAAAGTGGAGAAAGTGCTGGTCGCCCGCGCCGCGCGCGAGGAACATGTCCGCCTGGCCGAGGAAAACCGCCTGCTGCGCAGCGAGGTGCTGGACGCCGGCGGGTTCGGCGAGCTGATCGGCGAGAGCGAGGCGATCGCCGGGGTGTTCGACACGATCAGCCGGGTGGCCCCCACCGACGCCTCCGTGCTGATCACCGGCGAGAGCGGCACGGGCAAGGAACTGGTGGCCAGGGAACTTCACCGCCGCAGCCCGCGGGCCGAGAAAGCGTTCGTCAAAGTCAGCTGCGCTGCCCTGGCCGTGGGCGTGCTGGAGAGCGAGCTGTTCGGCCACGAGAAAGGCGCGTTCACCGGCTCGACCGGGCGACGGCGCGGGCGGTTCGAGCTGGCGGATTGCGGCACGCTGTTCCTTGATGAGATCGGCGAAATTTCGCCCGCCGTGCAGGTGAAGCTGCTGCGCGTGCTGCAGGAGAAAAAATTCGAGCGGGTGGGGGGCGAGGACACCCTGGAGGTGGATGTCCGCGTGGTGAGCGCCACCAGCCGCGACCTCAAAGCCGAGGTGGAGAAAGGCAATTTCCGCGAGGATTTGTTTTACCGCCTCCACGTGGTGCCCGTGCACATGCCCCCCCTGCGCGAGCGCGCCGGGGATATCCCCCTGCTGGCCGCCCACCTGGCCGGGCAGATCTGCCGCCGGATGAACCGCCCTCCCCTGAAGCTCGAAAAAGAGGCAATGGAAAAACTGCAAAATTACCGGTGGCCGGGCAATGTCCGCGAGCTGGAGAACGTGCTCGAGCGCTCGATTGTGCTGGGCCGCGGCGAAAGTATCGGCGCAGCGGATATCCCGCCCCTGGGCGATACCCCTGACTCCAGTGCTGAAAGCTCCTCCGCAGCGAACACTGTAAAATTACCTCCCGGCGGGGTGGACCTGGTTGGCGTCCTGGAAGGCACCGAGCGGCGCTTGATAGAGCAGGCGCTGGAGCGCGCGGCAGGCAACAAGAGCGAGGCCGCGCGGCTGCTCAAAATCAAGAACAGCGTGCTATACTACAAGCTGGAGAAGTACGGATTTGACTTATGAGCTTTGAGAAAATATAGTTATAGCAGCGTAACGTTTACCCCCCTGATCTGGAAATCTCGGTCAACGATGAGAAACCCATTTAAATTTTTTATTGAACTGATGCAGCAACCGGTCTGGATTCCTATCTGGGTGCTTATTCTAATGATTGTCAATGTTGCGAGTGTTGGATTCTGGAATGAGCCTTTGGCGAAAGTCATTTTTGTGACCTTCATG
>VRUH01000051.1 GCA_019456185.1 Candidatus Glassbacteria bacterium
CGCTCGGGCGCCGCCCGCCCGGCCCCGGAGACCCTCGAGCGGCGCGAGGTCGAACGGCTGCTGCCCGGGGGCGCCGTCCACCAGGGGTTGGCCCTGCTCGCCGACGACCTGCCCCGAACGTCGCTCGAGGCATTCTGCCGGCAGGGCGGCGGGTCGCCGGCGGTGGTCCTCGACCAAGCCACCGACCCGCGCAACGTGGGGGCGGTGTTGCGCGCCGCGGCGGCCTTCGGGGCCGGCGCGGTGGTGGTCCACGCCCGCGGCTCGCCCCAGGCCACGGGCGCCCTGGCCAAGGCCGCCTCGGGAGCGTTGGAGAAGGTGCCGCTGGTCCGCGCCGCCAACATCGTCCGGGCCATGGAGGCCCTCAAGGACGCCGGCTACTGGTGCCTGGGCCTGGACGCCGGGGCCGCCGCGACCATCGCCGAGGCCGGGGTTTCGGGCCGGCTGGCGCTGGTCCTGGGCAGCGAGGGCGGCGGCCTTCGCCGGCTGACCCGGCAGACCTGCGACCTGGTGGCGCGGATCCCGACGACGGACCGGATGGACAGCCTCAACCTGTCCACCGCCGCCGCCATCGCCCTCTACCAACTCGCCCGCCCCGACGATTAGCCCGCCCCGGCTTGCCGCAAGCCCGGCGACGCGCTATCGTCCCCCGATTCCCGCCGCCTCGGGGCCGGATTAGCTCAGTTGGCAGAGCGGCTGATTTGTAATCAGCAGGTCGTGGGTTCGATTCCTGCATCCGGCACCATGATTTTCAAACACTTAGCAATATTTTCCCTAAGCCATTTTTCTTTGGGTAAGCGCGGGGTAAGCATGAGGTCTCGAATTTGGCCTTGCTCGCTCCCGTTTTGGCCGGCACCTTCTTGCCCGGGAGGAAGCCGAAATGGGCCATATGAGACTGGGCGTCCTGTCGACGTCGCGGAAGTGGATCCAAGTCGTCGATGAGCTGCGTCTCGGTGTCGACGTCGGTACAGTTGCCGCATCCGCTGCGGAGGCCGCCGAGGCGAGCCTCCAGGCCGCCTCGAACGATCCAGCATTTCTCCATGCCTTTTGGCTTCTGACACAGGTTCCTCTCGCGGCGCGAGGTCCTGACTTTGCCGACAATTTGCGCCGCCTGGGCGTTCAAGCCCCGAACCAGCCAAGCCTCATGGATGTGGTGGCCGCGATCTCGGGCGCGGTCGATCACTACGCACGGGAACAAGGAGGACGCACCGACCTTGGCGAGATGGCCCAAATGGCGGCGATCGAGAGTCTCACGACATTGGTTGGACCGGACTTGCCCTCTCTATTCGAACCAAATGCGGGAGAAGTCCAGCGCGCGATCGGGCGTTTCGCGGGTGGGGATCGCTTCAGCGCCCTTGCGCGGGAGTTCTTCTCCCGCCTGACACAGCGCAGTCTCGATTACTACCTGAGCCGCGAGCTCGGCAAACACATCGGTCCCGGTGAACGGTTCAGGGACGACGCGGCGCGCGCCCAATTCGACGACGCCCTTGATCGGCATTGCTGGGAAGCATCCCGGATCGTCGAGACGTTCGCCGGCGGATGGTACGGCAAGAACGTCTATCAGGGCGATGGCCTGACACCGGACGCCATTCGCAAGTTTGCCCCGGTCGCGTTCAAGAAGATCCGCGCCGAACTCCAAAGGCGTCGAGATGCCGAAGAATGAGCATCTCGTTCTGTGCGGTGGCGTGGAAGAGCCGCGAGAGGCCGACGCATCGCGCCTGAGCCTGAGTCTGCATGGTAGGTCGGCAAACATCTGGCTACAGATCACGGACATCAGCAGACGGCTCCTGGCGAACATTCCGGACGTGCTGGTCGATCTCTTGGAAGTGGCGAGCTATGTCTACGCGGCAGATGGCGCGATCTCGCGTGGCGGCAGGACGGACGCGCAGATGGGCGCACGCTGGCGGCGAAACTTCCGGTTCGTGATCCCCGTCCGCCGTCCTGATCTCTGGGCTTCCGGTCCGGTATCGTCCGCGCTCGTCGAAATGCTGAGCTTTCTTTCCGACGACGAGTATGAGTTTGATTTCAGGCGTCTTGGTTCGCCACCGGCAATGAAGGAGTACTTCGAGTTCCCGAGTGCCGATGTGTCGGGTTTCTCGCCGGACGAAGTGATCTTGTTCTCGGGTGGCTTGGATTCTTTTGCCGGAACGGTCGAGGAACTAGTGGCGCACGGCAAGAAGGTCGCGCTCGTGAGCCACCGTTCCGCAAGCAAGATCGTAGGAACGCAGAATCACCTCGTCGATCAGCTGCGAAGCCGGCTTGGCACCGACCGAGTGCGCCACGTTCCCGTCTGGGTGAATCTGGACCGCAGTCTCGGCAAGGAGTCGACCCACCGGACACGGTCCTTTCTGTTCGCGGCTCTTGGAGCCGTGACGGCGCGGCTGTTCAACGTCGATGGCATCAAGTTCTTTGAAAACGGTGTTGTCAGCCTGAACCTGCCGCTGGTTGCCCAGGTCGTCGGTGCCCGGGCGACCCGGACCACCCACCCGCAGGTGCTGGAGGGCTTCCGCCGAGTGCTTACCGAGGTTCTCGGTCAGCCTTTCGATGTCGACAATCCGTTCACTTGGCTGACCAAGGCGGAGGTGGTCGAACGCATCTCGACGAATGGATATGGCGACCTGATCAGGGACACCCGGAGCTGCACCCGGGTTCACGACATGACGAGGCTCCATCCCCATTGCGGGCAGTGCTCGCAATGCATCGACCGCCGCTTCGCGGTCCTCGCGGCCGTGCAAGAGCATGAGGACCCTGCGGAAGCCTACAAGGTGGATCTCTTCGATGGTGAACGCCACGCTGGACCGGACCGGGAGACGGCACTCGCCTATGTTCGGTCGGCCTCCGATGTCAATCAGATGACGGATGTCGCGTTTTTCTCACACTTCGGCGAGGTGAGCCGTGTTGTCGGGTATTTTCCAGAGACGGCAGATACAGTAGCGGGTCACATCTATGACCTGCACCGACGGCATGCGGCTGCGGTCTGCGGTGTTTTCGACAGGGCAATCTCATCGCATGCAGGCGCGTTTCGCGAAGCGACGCTGCCCTCTGAATGCTTGCTCTCGCTTGTCGTCAGCCAGCGTGATGGGGAACATACCTATCCTGAGCGAGGCAGGGCGATGGTGCAGCCGGCTCCTGCGGCCCCGGAGATCCGAATGGCCATCGATGAACACCGGAAGCGCGTTGTCTTCGACCGATGGGGTGAGATCACCGGGGTGGGCGCTGAGTTGCTGATCGTTCTTGCTGAACCATTCAGGAAAGCGATGGATGATGAGCTTGCACCGGAGCACTATCCGTTCACCGAGACCCATGGCTTGGTTCGCCGGCTTAAGTGTGAAGGCGATGAGACGCTGCGCCGTCGTGTTCTTCGATGTCGAAATATGATCACAAAGCTGGCCGAGAACGCCGGCGATCCTCCGCCTTCAATCGACGCCGTGATCGAGAGCAGCCAGTGGCACGGTTACCGGCTAAACCCGGATTCGATTCGGATCGTGGCGATCACGGAGCTTGGTCACTCTGACTAGACCATGGACACACAAAGAGGCAGTCCAATCCTGACAGCAGCCGACGTTGGAACCCAAATGTCGGCTTTCCACCGCGTTTCTTCAGCTTTACCTCTGGTAGCGGACTCACCATGGAGTAGGCGCTGACCGCCGGTTATGACCCAAAGCTGCCCTTTGGCTCGCTGTGTGTAAGTTCATTTTTTGGGCGAGGTTTGTACCTTCATCGATCAAGTCGCGAGCTAGCGTTGAACGAGCCGATGGTTGAACGCCCATAGCGCCCAGGCCGCGAGAATAGCAATTACCCCGGCGATTGTTATCGCCTCGGGCGTGGCCTCGAACCGTTCAAAATATTGCGTGTAAAAGTGTATAGCGCCGAAGGTGACGGCTATGTTGAGCACCGCCCGTCGCGCCGTAAATGCGCTCCATGCTCCGACGGCAAGGATGCCAAGTGCCCAGATAGCCGCGAATGCAGCAGAAGTTCCGCTCACCTTTTAATGTCCCGCCAAGCGGGCTGAATTGTCGTGCCAACCCCAGCAATAGAGCATGACAATGTAAAGCACGCCAAAGTAGTTCGGTGTGAACATTCGATATTACGCTCGCGGCATAATGTCCTTGTCTTTGCACATCAAGCGATTGCAAGTTTTTGTTGACGCATTATTTTATCAAAATACAATCAGTGTCGAGTAGGGGGGGGCGCGCTCAATCAACAAGCCGCTCCAATGGCTTTGAGCAACAACAATCTTCAGGGAGACTTTGAACATGCAACATGTATCCATCGCGAAGAAGCTGCTGGGGACAGCCGCTGTCGTCGCTGTCACGCTTGGAATGCTGGGGGCTGCCCCCGCCCAGGCTGACAAGATCGTCATTTCCAATTGGGACGCCTACATGCCGGCCGACCTGTTGGCAAATTTCACCAAGGAGACGGGGATCGAAACCGAACTCTCGATCCACGCCACCAACGAAGAGATCGTCGGCAAGATCACCGCCAGCGGCGGTAAGGGTCTCGATGTCGTATTCCTGTCCAGCCATTATGCCCAGGCCATGGGCAAACTGGGGCTGAGCGCCAAGCTGGATCACTCCAAGATACCCAACCTCAAGAACCTGTATCCGGAAGCCGCAAGCCTGAGCTACGATCCCGGCAACAACTACTCGGTGCCCTATACCTGGGGCACGACCGGGCTTTGTTACCGTTCGGACTTGGTTTCATTCACCCCCAGCAGCTGGTACGACCTTATCAGGCCGGCGGAGGAGTTGAAGGGCAAGGTCACCATGCTGTCGACCGACCGCTGGCTGATGGCGGTCGGCTTGTTTGCCCTGGGCTATTCGGTCAATTCCGAGGACGAGGGTGAGATCGCCAAGGCCCGCGACCTGTTGATTGAGGCCAAGAAAGGCCTTCTCGCCTATGACGACACCACCTTCTATTCGAAGCTGGTCTCCGCCGAGGCGCTTCTGGTCCACGCCTGGGACGGCTGGTGCAACTACGGCATCGCCGAAAACGCCGACATCAAGTTCGTGGTACCGAAGGAAGGCAGCGACCTGTGGGTCGACGCCATGGTCGTCATGGAAGCCTCCGAGAACAAGGACGCGGCGCACAAGTTCATGAACTATGTGCTGCGCGTTGAGACGCAAAAGTGGGTGGCCGAGAATATCATGTACAAGGTGCCCAACAAGGCGGCCATGGAGGCGCTTGATCCCAGCTATATCGAGGCCTATCCCAACATGGGAATGGGCCCGGCCGAGCTGCTGAAATATGAGCACCTGCACGACATCGGAAAGGCGCAGAAAGCCTACACCCGCGCCGTAACCGAGATCCTTGCCTCGCAGTAACATTGAGCTGTTGTAACGATTGGCGGCCGGCGCGGGTGTTCGTTCGCGCCGGTCGCTATTTATTCATACAAGAGGCTGTTGCAGAATCGCCCCCATCGACGATCCAAGCTTGACCCGCTGACGGCGTTCTGATTCCCTCGGGAGAGGCGGCAACCCGAGGAGATGGAGATGGCGAATTTCTACCGGGAACCGGATCGCAGGCAGCGCTTTCTTCTGCCGGTGGACATGTCGGACTGGGTTCCGGACACGGACCTGGTCCATCTTCTTCTGGATGCCGTGATGTTGATGGACCTGTCGGCGTTCGAGGCGCATTACACGAAGCGCGGTTCCGGGGCACCGCCGTTCGCGCCGTGGATGCTGGTGTGCGTTCTGCTCTACGCCTACGCCAACGGTCAGCGCTCCAGCCGCAAGATCGAGCGTCTGTGCGAACGGGACGCGGGGTTCCGGATGATCGTGGGCTTCGAGGTCCCGGATCACAGCGTGATTGCACGTTTCCGCAAGCGCCACCGCAAGGACCTGGAGACCCTGTTCGTGGAGATTCTGAAGCTGTGCCATGCAGCGGGTCTGGTGCGGGTTGGCGTGGTGTCCCTGGACGGGACCAAGGTGAAGGCGAACGCGGCTCTGTCCGCCAATCGGACGGCCGCGTCTCTGGCCGATGAAGTGGCGGCCATGCTGGCGGAGGCCGAAGCGGTGGATGCGGAGGAGGACAGGCTTTTCGGCGATCGCCGGGGCGACGAGTTGCCCGCCGAACTGGCCGACCGCTCGGGGCGTCTTGCCCGGCTTCGGTCCTGTCAGGCCGGTCTCCAGCGCGAGGCCGAGGAGCGCATGGCCCGCCAACAGGAGAAGATCGATGCCCGCAAGGCCGAAGAGGAGGCCACGGGAAGGGGTAAACGCGGCCGTAAGCCGAAGCCTGCCGAGGCCATGGTCGACGAGGAGGCGAAGGCCAACCCCACCGATCCGGACAGCCGGATCATGAAGAGCCGGAAGGAATACCTCCAGGGCTACAATGCCCAGACCGTGGTGACCCGGGATCAGATCATCCTGGCCCCGAGCGTGGCCAACCAAGCCAACGACGTCCAACAGTTGGGGCCGATGATCGACAAGGCCTTGGCCATGGTCGAGGCGGTGATGGGCGAGGACGCCCGGATCGGCACGGCGCTCATGGATGCGGGCTACTGGTCGGAGGACAACATGGCGACGGAAACGGCGGACTGCGAATACCTGATCGCGACCACCAAGGACTGGAAGCAGCGCAAGGCGATGCGCGACGCCCCACCGCCCCGCGGCCGGATGCCCAAGAACATGAGCGCCCGGGACCGGATGGAGCGCAAGCTGCTCACCCGTCGGGGACGCGACCTGTACAGGCTCCGGGGCCAAACCGTGGAGCCGGTCTTCGGCCAGATGAAGGAGAACCAGAGGGCGGACGCCTTCATGATGCGAGGCCATGAGGAATGTGATGGCGAATGGGCTCTGCACTGTGCCGCCCACAATCTCAGGAAACTACACTCGGAGTCCGTCCGCGGACGGAAAAAGGGGGGAAAGCGGTTGCTCAACTGAGCAATGATACCCGGACAGGTCACCGCTCGGCATGATGGGAGGCGAAATCACCCCGCACGTACCGTTACAGTGTGCTTGGCGGGGCATTCAGCAACAGGCTCACAAACGGGACACCCATGAAGACGGGTTCGAAATTTCGCCGATACGTGCTCATGGGGCCGGGGCTGACGTGGCTGGCGGTGTTCCTTGTGGTGCCGTGCGGGCTCGTCTTCACCTACAGCTTCTTCGAGCGCGGGCTGTACGGCGGCATCGACTACCTTTTCACCTTCGAGAACTACACCCGCGCCATCGATCCGCTGTACCTCAAGATATTCCTTCAATCGCTGAAGATAGCGACGATGACCACGGTGTTGGCCCTGCTGCTTGGCTATCCGGCGGCCTATTTTATCGCCCGGGCGCCCCGGAGCCGGCAGAACATCTATCTAATCCTCGCCATCCTGCCCTTCTGGAGCAACTATCTGATCCGCACCTACGCCTGGATCGTGATGTTGAACCGCGAAGGCCTCATCAACCGGGTGTTGGAGGGCGCGGGCATGATCGATGAGCCGTTGCCTCTCCTCTACAACGAATTTTCGATCATCGTCGGGCTGCTCTACGCCTATCTGCCCTTCATGATCCTGTCGCTTTACGCCTCCATCGCCCGGCTGGGATCGGAGCTCGGCGAGGCCTCCACGGACCTCGGCGGCAACGCGCTGAAAACCTTCCTGGGTGTAACGCTTCCCCTCACGTTGCCCGGTATCGGCGCCGGGTGCGTGTTCGTGTTCGTGCTCTCCATCGGCAATTTCATAACCCCGGAACTGTTGGGCGGGGGCAAGTACATCATGATCGGCAACCTGATCTACGATCAGTTCCTGTCGGCCCGTGACTGGCCGTTCGGGGCCAGCCTGGCGTTCATCCTGATCGGCATCATGATGGCGCTTCTGTTCATGCAGGCGATGCTGGTGAACCGCTATTCAGGGGGGAGCAACCGTGCGTGAGTCGTTGCTCCATCGCCGGATACTGGGCGCCCACACGGGGCTGATCTATCTGTTCCTCTACGGCCCCATCGCCGTGCTGATCGGCCTTTCGTTCAACAAGAGCGGCATGCCGACGGCCTGGGGCGGCTTTACCCTCCATTGGTACGCCGCGCTGGTCGACAACGAGGTCATCCTCAATTCCGTGCGCAACACCCTGATCGTCGCCGTCGTCTCGACGGCCCTGGCGACCGTCATCGGCACGCTGCTGGCGCTGGGGATTGAGCAGGGGCGGCGCAACGGCTTCCTCGAAGCCTTCGTGTTCACGCCGATGATCATTCCCGACATCGTTCTGGCCATCGCCCTGTTGTCGTTCTTCACCACCCTCAAGGTGACGCTTGGACTGCACTCCATCATCCTTGCCCACGTCGTGTTCAACATCGCCTTCGTGTGCGCGGTGGTGCGAACCCGGCTCAAGCACTTCGATTATTCGGTTATCGAGGCATCGATCGACCTCGGCGCCAGCCAGATGGGCACGTTCTGGCGCATCACCCTGCCGATGATCTTTCCCGGCGTGCTGGCCGGTGCGTTGCTGGCCTTCACGCTTTCGGTGGACGAATTCATCATTGCCTTTTTCACCGCCGGCGCCGGGCCGTCGTCGACCACGTTCCCGATGCAGGTTTACTCCATGATCCGCTTTGGCGTGTCGCCGGAAGTCAACGCCATCGCCACCATCGTTCTGGGGGTCAGCTTCACCCTGATCTTGATTTCCCAGCGTCTCGGCAAGGGAGTCACCCCATGAGAGGCGAAGGCATATTCTTCGAAATCGAAAACGTGACCAAGCGCTTTGGAAACGTCGCCGCCGTCGACGGCATATCGCTGAGCCTGAAGGAGAAGGAATTTTTCGCCCTCCTCGGGCCGTCGGGATGCGGCAAGACGACGCTCCTTCGCGTGGTCGCCGGCTTCGAAGCCCCCGACGAGGGCCGGGTGCTGCTGGACGGCAACGATCTGGGCCTGATCAAGGCCAACCACCGGCCGATCAACCTGATGTTCCAGTCCTACGCCCTGTTTCCCCACCTCAGCGTCCACGACAACGTTGCCTATGGCTTGAAAATGGAAGGCGTGCGGGGCGCCGAGTTGAAACGCCAAGTGGCCGACGCGCTTGAGATGGTCCAGCTCTCCGAAGTGGCGTCGCGCCGTCCCTATACCCTTTCCGGCGGCCAGCTTCAACGGGTCGCCCTGGCCCGGGCGCTTATCAAGCGGCCCAGGCTGCTGCTGCTGGACGAACCCCTGGCGGCGCTCGACAAAAAGCTCCGAGAGCAGATGCAGTTCGAGCTCAAGAAGCTGCAGCACGAAGTGGGAATCGCCTTCATCGTCGTCACCCACGACCAGCAGGAAGCTCTGGCCATGGCCGACCGCATCGCCGTCCTCAACGACGGCAAGGTCGAACAGCTGGGCTCGGCGCAAGAGCTTTACGAGCGGCCCAACAGCCATTTCGTGGCCAATTTCATCGGCACCATGAACTTCTTCGAGGGCAAGGCCGTCGCCGGTGGTGTCGAGGTCGCGGGCCTGGGCACCCTCAGGGGCGTTTCCGGGGACGGCGAGGCGGCGGGGACAGCGACGGCGGCGGTGCGGCCCGAGCGCATCCGACTCCACGGCGCCGAGCCCGAAGCAACGGACGGCAATGTCATCGCCGGCCGGGTCGAGGGCTTCACCTACCTGGGCAACGTGGTCAGCGTGTTCATCCGCGTCGAGAGCCAGGAGAAACCGCTCACGGTGCTGGTCGACAACCTCGAAGCCCACACCCTGGCCCTGGAACCCGGCGCCGCCGTCTGGTGCGCCTGGCCGGTGGAGTCGACCCGGGTTCTGGTGCGTTAAACTACATGGCGTGGAGCTGCTTTCGTTGGGGGTCGACGAAGGGGATGGGGGCGGCCTTGGCGCTGCACTGCACGTTCGGGCCTTTCAGCTCCAACGCCGTTCCCTCGACGGCGGTGGAGGGAATGAGGTGGACCAGGGCCAGGGACTTTCCGAGACGGCGTGAATAGGCCGGCGTGGTGACGTGGCCGACGGCCTCGCCGGCGATGGAGAGTTCGGCGCCGTGGTCCACCACGTCGTCATGGTCGGCGATGATGCCGTAAAGCTTCACCTTCTCCTTGCCCTCGAGTTCGAAGAGGGCCTGCTTGCCGCGAAAGTCCCCCTTGCGCCGCGACACCGCCCAACCGAAGTCGACCTCCCAGGGCGTATTCTCCTCGGTCGCCTCCGCCCCGTAGGCCATGAGCCCGCTCTCGATATGGACCATCTCGAGTCCGCCGAACGAGATCGGCCTGAGTCCGAGGGGTTGACCGTGTTCCATGAGCCCTTGCCACACCTCGACGACCTGGTCGGCGCCGACATAGATTTCATACCCGCGTTCGCCGGAATATCCGGTGCGCGAGATCATCATGTCCTTGCCGAGGAGGGTGGTGTTGACGTGGTGGCAGAAGACCAGTTCGCGGAGATTCGCGCCGGCATGGGCGTCGAGCAGTTCCACGGACTTCGGCCCCTGGACGGTGATCACATGCGTGTCGTCGTCGCCTTCGACGTCGAGATTCCGGCCCCGGGCGTATTCCCCCAGCAGCTCGCGGGCGGGACCGATACTGCTCACCACCAGGAAGTGATCCTCGGCGATATGGTAGATGTAACCGTCGTCGCAGAAGTGGCCGTCGTCCTTCAGGATCGGGCAATAGCCCGCCTTGCCGACGGGGATCCTGGACATATCGCGGGTGACCAGGTAGTCGACGGCGGCCAGTGCGTCCGGTCCGCGGACATGGATCTTGGTCAATGCCGAGGTATCCCACATGCCGACGGTCTGGCGAATCGCGTCGTGCTCGAGGTGCGGGTCGCACGGATAGGCGAACGCCACGGCCATGTCGTTCCACTCTCCCATCTCCGCGCCGAGCGCGCGCACCGTGGCGTCGAGCGCCGAAATCCGTTTGGCCATGTTCGTGTTCTCCTCGTAATGTAGGTGGAGGGCGAGTCGAATGTGGGTTACAAAATAACCGTCAGGCAGGGAGAATTTCCAGATGAGTGAAGGCAAGACAATCGCATTTTTTCCGGAGGCTTGCTATGGACCGGCGCTGAACTCCGTCGGGATCGCCCAGGCGTGCGAGAAACTGGGGCACAGGGCGGTCTTTCTGACCGACCCGGGACTCTCCGGTGTTTACTCGGGCTATGGTTTCGAGGAACACGCGGTCAATATGTCCGAGCCGATGTCGCCCGAGGAGATGGCCAAGTACTGGACCGACTTCATCGACGGGCACATCCCGAATTTCGGCAAGACACCCTACGATCAGATCGACAACTACGTGAAGGAGTGCTGGGCCAATATCGTCAATACCTCGGTTTGGGCGGAGAAGGACCTCCCCGGTGTTATCGACCGGGTAAAGCCGGATCTGATATGCATAGACAACGTCATCCTTTTCCCCGCCTGCAAGCAGTACGGCGTTCCCTGGGTGCGGATCATCTCTTGCAGCGAGAATGAGATCACCGACCCGGATATACCGCCCCACCTCTCCGGTTGCGGCGAAAACGATCACCAGGCCCACAAAGCCTATTTGGATCGCTTCAACGAGGTGATCGGTCCAATTCACGCGGATTTCAATGAATTCCTGAAGGAATGCGGCGAAGAGGCCTATCCCATCGGTGAATTCTTCGAAGCCTCTCCCTACCTGAACCTGCTGCTCTATCCGGAGCCGGTGAGATTCAAACGGCGGAATCCCCTGGATCCGAAGCGTTTTCAATATCTGGAAGGCTGTGTGCGCCAGGACGCCCCCTACGAGATTCCGACGTTCGACCGCGACAACGACGGGGCGTTGATCTACCTCAGCTTCGGCAGCCTTGGATGCGGCGATACCGATCTGCTGAATCGAATCATCGAGGAGATGGCGAAGCTTCCATACCGCGTCCTGGTCAACGTCGGCGACTATCTCGATGCCTATCGGGATTTACCGCCCAACGTTCACGTGCAGGAGTGGTTTCCCCAGCCGACCGTGATTTCGAAAATGGATCTGGTGATCCATCACGGCGGCAACAACACCTTCACCGAATGCCTGTACTTCGGCGTCCCGGCGATCATCATGCCTTATGTCTGGGACGGCCATGACAATGCCACGCGGGTCCAGGAAACCGGCCACGGCTTCAAGATGCACCGCTCCAACTGGCAGCCGGAAGAGCTGAAGGCCAGGATCGAAACCTGCCTCAACGATACCGCCATCCAGGCCAAGATGGCGGCGACGTCCGCTTACATGCATCAATCCAATGGTCCGGAAAGGGCCGCCGGACTGCTCGATCAGTTGCTGAAGGATCACGGCTGATGGCGCATCGCGGTCTCTCGTCATCGGCGCCGCACGTCGCCCCGGCGGCCACCGTCGGCGACCTGACGGACTTTGGCGATCAACCGGATATGGTTGAGGGTCAGTCACACTCCAGCGGCATATTGCTGTGGGCGAGCGACGATAAAAAATCCGAATCGGGGTTATGGGTGTGTACGCCCGGAACCTGGCGGTTGAGCCTGCCTGGCGATGAGCTGTGTCATTTCATCTCGGGCCGCGCGACCTATACCAGCGACGACGGCGAGGTCATCGAGGTCACCCCCGGCACCGTGGTTCATTTCCTCGAAGGGTGGAGCGGCCGGTGCGTGGTCCATGAAACCATTCGAAACGTCTACATGCTGCGCTAGGGGCACCGATGAAAACACCCGTGCTGAAAGACCCGCGTACCGTCGCCGCTGAAATCGACTGGGGCGTCATTCCGACGATGATCGAGGGCGAATCCCATAACTCCGGGATTCTGATCCATGAAGGTCCCGACGGCGAATCAGAGACCGGCGTGTGGATCTGCACGCCGGGTTACTGGGAGTGTCATGTGACGGCGGACGAGTTCTGTCATTTCCTCGAGGGACGCTGCACCTACACCCATGAATCCGGTGACGTCATCGAGATCGTACCGGATACGGCGGCCTTCTTTCCCAAGGACTGGAAAGGCACCTGCCGGGTTCACGAAACCATCCGCAAGGTCTATATGATCCGCTAGGAGCATGGCTTCCCCGTCACTGTCGTTCCGATACGTGGCGAATTGGAGTTTACGGTTACAACTGCCACATCCAGCCATTCCCAGATGGTGCCCTGGTCCAAGGTCACGACCGTTACCGTGGAATGCGGCGCGCGGATCGGTGGGTCAATGATCGTCGACGTGAATCGATATCAGATGTGAGTCAACGACCGTTTTGATGCTGTGGACGGCTCCCGCCACCGGCATCGTGAACTTCCGGATATGGCTAGAAGCAGCGGTTCCAGGTTACCACGGAGCATAGCAGCTTTACCCCCGAAACCAGACATCCGCTCGATCGCAATGGGGCAGGGTCACGCTTCCTGGGCAAGAGGTCACGCTTCTCCTTTGTAACCTCTATGAATCAAGGGCTTAGGGAAGCAAAGAGGTCACGCCTTTCTGCGTGGCCGTCCACAGAATAAACGATGCAGAAGGCCTAAGTTCTTTCGTGTGATTTAGCGCGCCGCTGTGCTTCGGCGTGGGTTACACGGAAGAGGTAAGGACTATGAAGAATCTTGACCAGAAGGAACTAGCGGAGCGCTGGCTGATTTCGCCGCGCACGCTAGAACAATGGCGCTGGCAAGGCCGGGGACCACGATATTTGAAGATCGGTGGCCGCGTCATCTATCGGTTATCGGACATCGAAGCCTTCGAGGCGGCCAACCTCCACGCCAACACAGTCGGCCCCGTCGACGGCGGGATTCAAGAAGAACCTAGCCATGGCATCCGCTGAAACCATCGCCAAGGGGCTCAGCGGACGTAAGAACGGTGCGGGCTGGATGGCCCGTTGTCCGGCCCATGACGACCGCAGAGCTAGCCTGACGATCATCCTGACGTTAATCGACACGGCCTTGAAGATACAGGCGTCAGCATTGCGTGAGCGGGGTCCAGCGTGAGCAGCCACCACCCAAACCATCGCTTGGTGAAGGTCTACCGGACCTACACGGTGGAGGAGATCGCCCAACTCTTTGGGAAGCACAAGAACACAGTCCGTAATTGGCTCCGGGAGGGGCTCACGGTGATCGACGACAGGCGTCCGGCTCTCGTCCTGGGCTCCACCCTTGTCGCGTTTCTCAAGAAGCGGCGGGGGCAAAACAAGCAAAAGCTAAAGCCGGGAGAAATCTATTGCGTGAGATGTCGCGTCGCCGTTAGGCCAGCGGGCGGAATGGCCGACTGCGTCCAAGTCACTGACACGACCGGCA
Source organism: Candidatus Glassbacteria bacterium (assembly GCA_019456185.1). Taxonomy (NCBI): domain Bacteria; phylum Candidatus Glassiibacteriota; species Candidatus Glassiibacteriota bacterium. The sequence continues at coordinate 14,119 of VRUH01000051.1, forward strand.
ATCTCCGCGGCATTTGCCCAAGTTGCGATTTGCTCATACACCGCCGTGTCAGCCTCGCCAGGATCGATGCCGTAATTGGCAATCTGGAGGTCACGCTTGAACGCGCAGGGGAGCACATAAGGGGAAGGGCCGTTCCCTCCCTAAATTGTGGCTTGAGCGAAGGAGCGTAACCCCATGACGACATACAATGCCCGAAACGAGCGGATGAAGCGGGAATACCTAATATTCTTGAAGGAGGCCAAGCGCCGGAATGAGGCATCTGTCGACGGCGTGGTAGCGGCCTTGCACCGGTTCGAGGTCTATACCGGCTTCCGCGACTTTCGGCAGTTCCATATCCAACAGGCGATCGGGTTCAAGCGGCACTTGGCGCAGGAGAAGAACGCACGCACGGGCAAATCGCTCAGCAAGGCGACGATGCACACGATACTGTCGGCTCTGAAAGCCTTCTTTCAGTGGCTGGCGGGGCGGCCCGGCTACAAGTCTCGGCTCACCTATGCCGACTCGGAGTATTTCAACCTCACGGAAAAGGAAACGCGAGAGGCCAAGGCCCATACCGAACGCCCGGTACCGACCATCGAGCAAATCTGCCATGTCCTTGGCCTCATGCCGGCAGAGGCGGAGATTGAACGACGAAACCGGGCTCTTATCGCGTTCACGCTGCTTACGGGTGCGCGAGACGGGGCGATTGCGTCGCTGAAACTCAAGCATATCGACTTGGTCGAGGGCCGCGTATTACATGATGCTAGAGAGGTTCGAACAAAATTTTCCAAGTCCTTTCCGACCTACTTCTTCCCGGTAGGGGACGACGCACGCCGAATCGTGCAAGAATGGGTCGATTTTCTGCGAACCGAAAAGCTGTGGAGCAACGACGATCCGCTCTTTCCCGCGACCGAGGTGTCCCAAGGCAACAATCAGCAATTCCGCGCGTCGGGTCTGGCTCACTCGCACTGGAATACGTCATCGCCGATTCGCAATATCTTCCGGAAGGCGTTTGAACTGGCCGGCTTGCCCTACTTTCATCCGCACAGCTTCCGAAAGACGCTGGCGCAGCTGGGCGAACGTATCTGCCGGACGCCCGAGGAGTTCAAGGCTTGGAGCCAAAACCTGGGGCATGAGAAAGTAATGACGACTTTCTCTAGCTATGGTGCTGTTGCCACCTCTCGCCAAGCTGAAATCTTCCGCCGACTTGGTCAGCCGGACCGGCCTGATATCCCGATGGAGGCGTTGGCAGAACAGCTCCGTCAGATCGCAGCATGCATGCCGTCAGGTTCATAACCGGAAGGTCGTAGGTTCGAATCCTACCCCCGCAACCAGTAAAAACAAGGGCTTAGCCGAAACCGGCTAGGCCCTTTGTCATGCAAGGGCTACCTTGGGGCTACCCACGAGAGTAATTTTGATGAGCCGTCAGTAGCCATTCGGCGGTGATTTTTTTTGGACTGTCCTAGCCAAGCGGTTTGCCTGGGCTAGGATGGTGGGATGCCCCATCCAACGGAAACGTTTTTACACGGCCAAGACCCGAAGCGGACATTGATCTTGACCAGCAGTCGTGACCCGAACCCACGAGGTGGTCCACCGCTTTAAAAGGTGCTTACCCCAAGACGCAGTCACTAAATGAGCTCCGGATCCCAAGCGTAGGGGCCATCATAGCGGAATCCCAGCTTGAATTTGACGGGTTTACCCTCGTCGCGACCCGCCAATAAGTTCATGCCTGGTGTACAGGTGATGCGAAGGCCTTGGTAGTCGATGTAACCGAGCTGGGGCCGGTCGATAATCGCAACCCGGCCCTCAAGCATAGCGTCAGACGTAGCGGCGCGCTTGAAGTTGGGACCGGGCCGCGATTCACCTAGAACCCGCGTGCTCATCACCGGGAGATGGTCAGGTTGCCCAACCCACCATTCATACACGTAAGTACGAGAGTTCGCCGGGTTGCGGGATCGAGATTCTTCGATCGCCTCCCTGACGACCGAAACGTCGGTGATGCGCTGGCGGAAAAACGAGACGAACTTCAGGATATAACGGTAGAAATAGGCCTCGACGTCGTCGGTTATCATCGCCCACTGTTCGATGCGCTGCATCGCTTCGTCGAGGGAAAAGCGCCGCAGTTCCCGATAGGCCGCAAACCAAAGGCGGATGTCGGATACGTTGGCAGAGGGATCATCGGAAATGTTCTCTTCGAAGAGGTTGTAAATTCGCAGCGCGTCGTCTTCGGCGATGCGTGTCGATTTGGCGATCAAGGTATGGGCCAGCCCGCGGCGAATCCACGACATGTTTGATGCGTCTCCTGCATTCAAAAGCCTTTCGTAACCCGCGATGATGTTGGCGGAGTCCCCAGCGATTTCTCTCAGCTTCATGCCGCACTTGTTACGCATGTCGCTGTATGACCCGACCTGCATTCTGTCGAGCTGCATCTTCAGGTCTTGAGCCGTGGATAAAAGGTTGGAGCACCACTGTACATACGGCTCGTCCGATTGTAGGAACTTCGCGAAGTCCTGACCGCCGGTCACGGCGACAAAGGCCTCCACGATCCGTGTCTTCATCTGGATGTCGCTGACAAAAGAGTATTCGTTTCCGATCTCCAGCCTTCGTGCCTCCTTGAACGCGTCCTCGGCAGTTTTGTGAATCCGTATCAGTTCGTTGTAATCGGCAATGATCTCCGAGTGGGCGTTGGGATCCTTTTGCCTGAGGTGCTCGCAGATATCATAGACCTCGCTCCGATAGATCATTCCCAATCCATGACGATGCAGGGGATTGCGCGGATCGAGCTCGACAGCCTTTTCAATATCCGCCAGGCACTCACGCGCCGCGAGGCGGAGTTTCCTGTTCTTGAAGCGCGCCAAGTGGTGGAAAAAGTGCGCCTGCCGCGGGTACTTCTCAGTCAACCGCTCCAGGGTTTTCCTGCCGTTCTCAACGTCCATCAGTTCGATCAGTTGCGAGAACTGGTTGTTGCTGTCCAGATCGCGTTGAATAAACAACTCCTGAAGGAAGTCGTTGAATTCGTCTGGAGCCACCTGCGCGACGCTTGCCGCATCGATCAGGGACAGGACGTAGTCGGGCAGGAATCCAAGCCAACGGTGGTCCGAATTGATGTCTTCAATGCCGAACGCTTTCTCAAGAATCTCATTGGCGATAACCGGGTGCAGAATCCATACGTCGTCGGTGTCCTGGTCCAGCAACGAAAACTCGACGACGCCCGCCTTGTCGCGGAGCTTTCCCCGGTCGTCGGGGACCAAACCCAACAGAGTATTGGCAATCGAAATCGGGCACCGGACTTCCGAGAACTTGGCCACGATCGACAAGATGATGAGCAGCTTCTTGGCTTGCGCATTTTCACCGCTAACGGCTTCCTCGATACGGCCCTTGATCGGATTGTACCCGCCACCGAAAACGGTGACGCCAAACACGAACGGCGTCCGATAACGGTGATTTTTCGAATCAATCAGGGTCCTCAGCGCATTCCGAGTATCCAGATCGCAGAACTGTGAATAGATGTCGAACAACCGCTCGGTTTCATTGTTCGACATCTGATCGTCTAGAAACAGGTCGGTCGATTTGTCTTCCGAGCCCGATGACTTCCGCCGCACGTGAAGGAGGAGTGCCTTTACGTGCTGGCTGGATAATTCCTGCTGCAGTTCCCTGACTTCGTTAGAAGAGACGATCCGGCCATCCAGAAGAACGAGGATGGGCATGTTCGAGAGATTGCTTAAAAGGTGAATTCTTGACGACAGGTGGGGGCTCCATCGCTTCACCGAGATCGTCGGATACTTGTTACGAAACGTCCAGGCGGCGACCCGCCCCAGCGTCGTTCCCCCCGCACCCGGCATATGCCAGACATGCAAAACACGGCAACGCTCGGCGCCAATATTCTCCCTGATTTTGACCAGCAACTTCGCAAGTTCGTCACGGTCCATGGCCTGGCCTTTACGTACGCCATGCCAGGATATTTCATGCCCTTGGACAAACTTATCGAAGTCACCCTCGATGAACCTCTCCGAACCCACCCCGTCATGAATGACGTCGAAATCTTCAACAAGTTTCGCGGCGTCGTCGGCGCTGATCTCCAAGAGGCTGTCATCCTGGCCGCCCCGTTCCTTCGCCATGGGAATCCAGATGCTCTCGCCACGGAAATCGTGCTCGCCCCGCATCAAGATGGTCGCCAGCTTGAGAGTGGACAGGCCACCTTCGACCTTGGATGTGGCGATCCCCGACTTTTCCAAATCCTTTAGCAGGTCGCCCCAGTCGGGGTTCGCCTGGTCGAGGGCCACAACCTTCGTGATCGTCTCGCCAAGCACCTCGTCCAAAGTCTCGACGACGTTTCTGTACACGTCCCGATGTTCCATCGACGGAGAAAGCAGCACCACGATCTGCTTATGCCGGTTCGCGGTGACAAGGTGTTCAAGTTGCGTCGTGACCGCCCGCTTGAGATTTCTTCGCCAGTACTGCGCAGACAGTTCTTCAAAATTAGGTTTCAGGCGGATGAGCCCTTGGCCGCGGTTGCGGAAACCGATGGAGACCAGGTTATCGGACGTCAGGGTATGCCAGCCATGGCCGAATTTCACGGCGTCCTTGAACGCCTTTAGATAACTGTGCGGTCCTTCCGTGTCCGCGACGTCCAGCACCAACGAAATCGGCAGCCGCGCGATCGCTTTCGCCGCAGCTTCGTCGCAAGTTCCCGTGACCATGATATACGCCGCCGACAGATCGTCGAAACTTTCACATGTGGCCCAGAAGGCACGAAGCGCGCCATGGTCGACAACGCCTTCCTCGTCAAAGGCGCGCCCTTCCCACGATTTCGGGTTAATTTTCGGCCAACCATCCTCCTTATTTGATATGTGCAGCAGGTACTTCAAAACGCATGAAGCAAACAAGAAGGCCAGATCCTTTCTTCTTCCGTCGATATTGCGGTGGGCGAACATCAATCCCACGGCGACCGCCGAATGGTAAAGCTGCCATTCAAGCTGTTCAGCCCTGCCGACGCATTTTTTGCAGCGATCGACGATGCGCGAAATCCAGTTTTTCAAAAAATTCGCCTGGCTCAGCACGTCGACCGGCGGTTCGTTCTTGCCATCGAGAAGGTAGCGGATCAGATCACACCAATCTTTATCGGAACGCTGCCCGGCATCCCGGAGCAGGCGCTCGAAGATAAGGTAAAAATGATCAAAAAATATTGGTTTCTCTTCTGAAAAATTGTCGAGGTCGATGATGATGACTTCGTCGGTGATGAAACTGTTGCCGCGGCGCTCAAGAAGGATGTTTCCCCCGTGAAAGTCGCCGTGACAGGGGCCGTAGTGAGCGCCCAGGTTGAAACCCACGTTTTCGCGTCTGGCGAAGTGCCAGGGATTCGGCATCCAAATCCCTTCTAGGAGGAACGAGGGCGCATCGGGAGCGATCCCGCGGCCGATCAGCACCTCCGGCACGCGGCTCTCTTGGGGATTGGCACGGTAATCCAGCCAATCGCGGAAGAGGTCAGTCGAGTTCCTGTCGCGAAGTAGAGGTGCATCTCCGAAAGGCGGACTTTTCGGCCAGACGTCGAACAACAGCCGGTCGATAAGGAGCGAGACGTCGTCGAGCTGCCCCGCTTGGGAAACATCCTTAAAAGGCTCGCAAAAGCGGAGGCTGCCTGCCGCGATCTCATACAACAGGAACAAGATGTCATCGATCGTGTCATGCCCCACAAGCGACGGGAAACAGCGTTTGGCGAAATCGCTATTGTACAAAGTGGCGTTCTTCACCGCCCCGATTTCGCCGGACTCATTCCCTGCGCCGGGCGGTACGATCTTCAGCAACCCCGCGCCTTTTAGTTTGTCGCATTCGATTTCGACGATGTAGACGTATGCGCCCGATTTTCCGCTGCTGATCTCGTGGGCAATCCTGAATTTCCTCGTCCGCCACTCTTCGGCGAGAAATCCGAATACGCCGCGCACGTCAAGCGGCAACTCATGATATCCGAGATTCATGATCGTCGTCCCTCCGGCCAATCTCTCCACTCCATCTGTGCGAGCATAAACTATTCGAATGCTTTGGTTAATACCATAATGCTGCGGCCCTGGTCCTGGCAACAATTAACAATCGACCCACGGCGATGGATATGGCAGTTGGCACACAGCCGGTTGCCGGGACCCTCAACCCGTCGTCGCCGACCGTGGCCTCGCCGCCGTCGTCGGGAAAGCGCAAAGAATAGCTATTAACCTTTTGGTTCCAATTGGCTAAGGGGACTTGGATACCCCATATTTGCAAAAAATAGGTGGTTATGGACACCCCCCCCTTGTCTCCTGTGGTGTTAGTTATCGAGGACGGTGTACCGTTGATTTCTGCGGGCTTGCGGTGGTTTCAGTTAGTTACGCATCCAGAATTTGCAAAAAGTGTCCCTGTTATGGGCACAGCGCCCCCCCGGGGGTCACAGCGTTCCCGGGGGTAGGGGGAGCTTATTTGAGGACGTGGATTACACGCGTGTGAGCAGCAGGAGTCCAGTTTTTACGGCCACCCCCCATGGCCCGTTTCCAGATGGGACCCTATTGATTAGAGGCTATGCCGCAAGGATACGGTGGACAGTCCCCACGCCCAGACCTGTCGCCTTGGCAATCTTCCTAACTGACTCTCCAGTTTCCCTCAAGTCCCGTACAGCGGCCTTCTTTTGCTCTGGTGTCCGTGGTCGCCCCAAGACCTTACCTTGCGCCTTGGCACGTTCTAGACCCGCCCTGACCCGCTCCTGGATCATCGCCCGCTCGAACTCAGCGAACACACCGCACATCTGGAACATGGCCTTCCCAGCGGGCGTGGTGGTGTCGATCCCCTGCTGGTGGAGGTACAGGTCGACGCCCTTGGCATGGATTTCACCTAGGAAGCCGACGAGATGTTGGAGGGAGCGGCCGAGGCGGTCCACCGACCATGCCATGATCAGGTCCACTTCGCGGCGCGTGGCGGCCTGGCACAGAGCATCAAAGGCAGGTCGCTTCTCTCGCCCAGTAGCTCCGCTGACACCGTTGTCGGAGTACTCCTCTACCACATCCCAGCCGTGACGCTCGGCGACGGCTCGAAGCTCGAGAAGTTGGTTGTCGACGGTCTGACCGTCGGTGCTGACGCGGGTGTAGATCGCTACGCGCTTGGTGGTAGTCTTATTGCCACTGGTCATCGCTGTCCTCCTTTGTCTGCGATGATCACAGGGCCGGGCGGTGTTCGCGCACCTCCCGGCCCGCTTCGGTGAACAGTAGCACATTGCTGTTCCAAAAACAATTGTATTACGAACACTTAAAAGGCCGCCTGAAAACGGCGGAAACCTTGGGGTGGATATCGTGAAAGCGACGAGGGTTTTTGGAACACATGGGTTTTGCTGCCTATCCTCCCCCGACAATGCGCCCCAGCGACCCGGAAATCGGCTTGGAAGGGGTGTTTGTGCTGGCGGCACTCATGGCCGTCGGCTATGTCGGCGGCAGGGCGGAGTAGAGGGTTGCCAGTGATTGCAAGGTCGCGGATCTGAAAAGGATTGTTCTGCATGGCCCTTAGACAGGCGGCGACTGGTCAATAGATTAGGTGTTCGGAAAGAGGATCCTACCACATTTTGATTGTTGCTCTAAGAACAAAGACAGAACCCCTCTTGCCGCCGGAATCATGTGGTGCCATAATGGTGTCTATGAACACGACATCGCTCAACGCCGCTGACAAGCCCAAACGCTCCAACATCCGGCTCTCATCTGAAATTGAAGATAAGTTAGACTGGGCGCTCCGGAAGCGCCCTGTTAAGGTTTCACGCAATACGTGGATCCTCGAAGCGATCTAGGAGAAGCTCGCGCGCAAAGAGGTGATCAACGACCATGACGACGGGGGATGACAATGGGTCGATTCTATGAGTTTTTTGCGGGGGGAGGAATGGCTCGCGCTGGTCTTGGTCCAGGGTGGTCATGCCTTTTCGCCAACGACATCGACCCGAAGAAAGGTGCCAGCTACGCCCGGAACTGGGGCAACTCCGACCTACGGCTGACGGACGTAGGCGAGCTGAGCACATCGGACCTGCCGGAAACCGCTGATCTGGTGTGGGCGTCTTTCCCCTGTCAAGATCTCTCACTTGCCGGAACCGGGGCCGGACTCAAGGGTGAGCGGTCTGGAACGTTCTGGCCATTCTGGAATCTCATGAAGGCGCTGGCCAATGAGGGCTGCGCGCCGCCGGTGATCGTTCTTGAGAATGTGTGTGGTGCCTTGACCTCGCACGGGGGCAAGGACTTCGCCGTGATCGGTTCCGCAATCGTCAGAGCTGGTTACCGCTTTGGCACCCTGGTGATCGACGCGGTAAATTTTGTGCCGCAGTCCCGGCCTCGTCTATTCATCATCGCAGTGCGCAAGGGCCAGCCTATTCCAAACGAACTGACGCAGCCGGAACCAGGAGAGACATGGCACACCGGCGCGCTGATTGACGCTCATAACCGGCTCTCGAAACGGGAGCGGGAGAGCTGGCTGTGGTGGCACCTCCCGCTACCGCCAAAACGGAACGCGGTCTTTGCGGACCTGATCGAGGAAAAGCCGAAGGGCGTGCCGTGGCATACGACCGCCGAAACCCGGAAGCTGCTGGACATGATGAGCACCGTGAACCGGGCAAAAGTCACGGCGGCGAAGAATACCGGACGGAAGATGGTCGGTGCCATATATAAGCGCACACGTTCGGACGGGAATGGCGGCAAGGTACAGCGAGCGGAAATCCGCTTCGATGATATCGCGGGCTGCCTGCGCACACCGATGGGCGGATCAAGCCGCCAGACGATCATGATCGTCGAAGGGAACAAGATTCGTTCGCGGTTGCTCTCACCGCGCGAGGCAGCACGGCTGATGGGCCTACCCGACGATTACGAGCTGCCGGAGAACTACAACGAGGCTTATCACCTAGCCGGTGATGGCTTGGTGGTGCCGGTGGTCCGGCACATAGCGGAGAACATTCTAGAGCCTGTGCTGGCCGCGATTGCAGTAGAGAGCAAGAAAGCGGCCTGAGCCTATGCCGAACGACCTCATGGAAGCCCTGAAAGCCTTTACTGCTGAGCATAGATTCAAGGGCAAGGGCCCGCTGTGCGTCGCGCTTGTTGTCACCTTGCACGCCCGCAATATGGGACTGCCGCTCGATCCGGAAGCACTTGTCACGGAAGGAGGGGGCCAGGTCCTCGGCCTTGGCAGAGGTGCCGTGCAAGGCGTGTTAAGGCGGCATGAAATCGAGCGAGTGCTGGCCGCCGAAGGCGGGCGGACAAGCCGGGGCAGCCTAAACAACATGCGGGAGTATGTCGCCTTCCTGAATGACCTTGACGGGAAGGGGATGGCGGACCTCGATGCGATAGAGACGTATTGGATCGAATGCGTCCACGCCTTCTTCGCGGGTAAGCCGTTCACGATCAAACTGGATGCGTCACGAGGGCTACGCCACGTCATTCGGAACATTCTGGATCAGGCTGTTGAGCGCCAGAAAAGCGCGCCCGGCATGTACTACGCCGGAGCGGTGCTGCAACACATGACCGGAGCGAAGCTCGACTGTGCGCTCGGGCAGGGGAAATTCGAGCACAACAGCTTCTCGACGGCGGATGCGCCAGGCCAGCGCGCCGGTGACTTCTTCGTTGGCGATGTGGTGATCCATGTCACCACGTCCCCCGGCGAGGCTGTGATTGAGCGATGCCGGGAGAATTTGAACGACGGCTACAAGCCGATACTGGTGACAATGCAGCGGGGCATGACAGTTGCCGAAGGGCTGGCTGACAACAAGGGTCTCGCAGAGCGTATCGACATTTTCGAGATGGAGCAGTTTGTGGCACTAAACCTGTACGAGCTGGGCAAGTTCGCGGCAGATGGTCGGCGCGTGGCGATCACCGATTTGGTGAGCCGATATAATGAAATCATAGAAGATGTGGAAACCGATCCGAGCCTGAAAATAGAAATCCGGAAATGACGGAGAAGCCGGAAGATCGCAGCAGGGTCATGCGGGCGGTCAAGGGCTGGGACACAGGGCTGGAAATGATCGTGCGTCGGCTGACGCACGCCATGGGCTACCGTTATCGACTTCACCGAAAGGACCTTCCCGGAAAACCTGACATGGTGTTTCCCGCCCGGCGAAAGGTGGTTTTCGTGAATGGATGTTTCTGGCACCAGCATAATTGTCCACGGGGTGCGCGTTCGCCGAAATCGCACCGAGACTACTGGATTCCAAAACTCGAACGTAACAGGCAACGGGATGCGGAGCATCAGGACCGGCTTGCTGAGTTGGGCTGGAACGTGCTGGTGATCTGGGAATGCGAAACGAAGGATCGCAATGCGCTGTGTGCAAGGATCAGGAAGTTTCTGGAAGGGTAGCCTCTTCGCCACATCGCCATTCCTTACCGTCTTGGCCGAGGCAAGTTTGATTGGCCTCTGGGCGTCGATCCCGTGAAGCCGTATCCGCTCTGCTCCTGGCTAGAAGCCGTAGTCAGTGGCCTTGCCTAATCACGACCGCTTTCGGGTGATCAGCGGACATTTACTTCTCAATTTTCCGCAGCCCCCCGCCCCCGGGAACGCTGTGACCACCGGGGGGGCCTGTGGGCTAGAGTCCGGGTTGGGTCAAGAGCAGCGGTCGGCAGCCCCTCCAGGTCCCGCCCGACCGGCTCATTTCGTGAAAGGATGACATCACGAACGGCCTTGGCTAGGGCCGTGACATCGTCGCCATTGGAATCGCTTTCGCCGTTTCCCGCCATCTCTGCTTTTCCCTAGCCCCTAGCCCTTCATCGAGCCTTGCCGGATGGTCACAAATGCACCACCATTTGTCCAGTCCGTTCAGGTGAAGCTCGTTGAATGGTGGCGCTGCATCCCGCCCCGTGGAACCGTAGCTTCGCCCGAGAGGGTCGTACTGGCGATCAGCACGATGCCTATTCCATCGCTGCCTGGCTCTCCCTTGCCGACCGGGACGGCAGCCTCGCCGGCTTCCTCAAGCCCGATCTGCCCCCGCCCGAACGCACCGTGGCGCAGGCCGAAGGCTGGATTCTGGGAGTGGCGTAGCGACTGGCTCGTCTGCTACCGCCGTGACGGGATGGGGACGATTTCCGCCTGCCGACTTTCTTGAAGGGCATCCATCTTGGAGCCAAACCGTTCCGCCGCCGCGCGTAGCGGATCGTCCGCGAGATGAGCGTAACGCTTCGTTGTCAGCGGATTGGTATGGCCGAGCAGCCGACCGACGATCTCCAGGCTGAGACCACTGGAAACGAGGTGCGAGGCGTGTGTGTGGCGGTTGTCGTGGAGTCGGTAGTTCTCAATCCCCGCCGCCTTGGTGACCGACATCCAAAACCGCTTCAGTTCCTGGAGGGGCTTGCCAGGAGCATAGCCGGGGAAGACGAAACGGGGGCCTCGGGCTCGGCTTGCCGGCGCATCCCGTCAAGCAACTGGAGGGCCTGGGGGCTCAAGGGCAGGTGCTCCGTTTTCTTTTGTTTCGTCTGGTGGCTGGGCTTGATCCAGAGGCCCCGTTCGAAGTCGATATCGGCCCACTCGACCCTCAGGGCTTCCCCGATCCGGGCACCGGTCAGCAGCTGGAGCAGCACCGCGTTGGCAGCCCGCTGGTTGGGATGTTCGGCCAGGACCCTCAATAGCCGGACCAGTTCGTCGTCGTTGAGCCAGCGCTCCCGCTTTTCCTCGTCGTAGCGTTCGATACCCTTGGCCGGATTGTCCGCCCGCCACTCCCACTGCACGGCCAGGGAAAACATCTTGGAAAGGAGGGCCAGCACTCGGTTGGCCTGATAGGGGTGGTCTTTCATGACCACATGCAGGGACTCGATATCGCGCCGGCCAACCGCCTCCACCTTCTTGGACTTGAACCTGGGCAGGATAATGTTTTCCAGCATGAGGCGGTCGTTGCGGACGCTGTTGGGGCGTTTCTTGGGGATGGCGTGGCGATCAAGATAATCCGCCACCAGATCGGCCATCGTCGGAGCCCGCCGTGCCGCCTGGGACTGGGAGACCGGGTCGCCACCCTTTAGCACCTCCGACAGAATCACCCGGGCTCGTTTCCGAGCCTTGTCGAAGGTGAGGAGCGGCCCGTGCTGGCCTAGGGTCTTGCGTTTCGATTGCCCGGTGATCCGGTTGCGGTACTGGACGACGTAGCTGCGGACCCCGGTCGGTTTCACGCGGATGCCGAAGCCGGGGAGCGCGGTGTCCCAGACGACCTGATCGTGGTCGGTTGGTTGAATGGACTCGACAAGGGATTTGGTTAGCTTGGCCTTGGCCATTTCGAATGCCCTCTCCGTACGGGTAAGCGCGGGGTAAGCATGAAATATCGAAAACCGGAGTGTATTGTCAGGCTGTGTCGTGGTTGGTGAATAGCATTTATCATTATATTCCCGTGCATTATAGAAGTCCATCGAAGTTGACCGGGAAACGGCGAAGGGGTGGCCGGACGATTTGTAATCAGCAGGTCGTGGGTTCGATTCCTGCATCCGGCACCAATAAAATCAAGGGCTTAGCAAAATAATTGCCCAGCCGTTTTTTTTATAGCAACCACATGGCAACCACCGAATTTAGAAATAGGTGGGCCTGGAGCTGGCCCGGTGGCAAAGGCATTATACCAACGGCCATAATCACTGACTCCCCCGACCATCCTTCGACACGCCGCTTGCGCGGCTGCTCAGGATGAGATTTTTTGAAAAATAAAGAGATTCCTCATCCTGAGCAGCGAGCGAAGCTCGCGTGTCGAAGGATGCCCACAGGTCAGTGTCTCTGTCCGCTGGCATTAGTCGGGATATCCTACTCCGCCGCCTCGCGGGCGAGGAAACCGCCCGACTGGCGAGCCCACAGTTCGGCGTAGAGGCCGCCCCGCTGCAACAGGGAATCGTGGTTGCCTTCCTCGACGATCTTTCCGCCGTCCATGATGATCAGGCGGTCCATGGCGGCGATGGTCGAAAGCCGGTGGGCGATGGCGATCACCGTCTTGCCCTCCATCAGGTGGAACAGGTTTTCCTGGATCGCCATTTCGACTTCCGAATCCAGCGCGCTGGTCGCTTCGTCGAGGATCAGGATCGGCGCGTTCTTGAGCAGCACCCGGGAGATCGCGATGCGCTGGCGCTGGCCTCCTGATAGCTTGACCCCGCGTTCGCCGACGTGGGCCTGGTACCCCTTGCGGCCCTCCAGGTCCTCCAGGTCGCCGATGAAATCGTGGGCGTGGGCCTGGCTGGCGGCGGCGATCACCTCGTCTAGGCTGGCATCGGGCTTGGAGTAGCGGATGTTGTCGATGACCGAACGGTGCAGCAACGAAGTGTCCTGGGTCACCATGCCGATCCGCGCCCGCAGGCTGTCCTGGGTCACCTTGGCGATGTCCTGGCC
>VRUH01000052.1 GCA_019456185.1 Candidatus Glassbacteria bacterium
CCACAGCCTCAGCCTTTTCCGCCGCCTCTTCCGGCTCAGCTTCTTCTTCCCCTGCCGCCGGTTCCTCCGCGGCTGCTCCTTCCTCCACAGCCTCAGCCTTTTCCGCCGCCTCTTCCGGCTCAGCTTCTTCTTCCCCTGCCGCCGGTTCCTCCACGGCTGCTTCTTCCTCCACAGCCTCAGCCTTTTCCGCCGCCTCTTCCGGCTCAGCTTCTTCTTCCCCTGCCGCCGGTTCCTCCGCGGCTGCTTCTTTCTCCACAGCCTCAGCCTTTTCCGCCGCCTCTTCCGGCTCAGCTTCTTCTTCCCCGGCGGCCGGTTCCTCCGCAGCTGCTTCTTCCTCGACAGCCTCAGGCTCTTCTACGACCTCTTCCGCTGTTTTCTCAGTCTCATCCGCCACTCGGTCATCCTCGGCGGATTCCCCGGACTTATCCCCCCAGTCCAGCAATTCGTCGATTTTTTCCTGACTGTCCGATTCGGCTTCTTCCTTCTCCAGTTCATCCGGGATTATTTCCTCGCCAGACTCATCGAGTTCCACCTCCGGCGTTTCGTCATTCTCAAACAGGGCGTCTATTTCAGCCTGACTTCCCAGCGCCTCGCCATCGGCGATATCCTCGGCAACATCACCGGCCGGTTCCTCTTCGCCGGCTTCCGCCTCCGCCTCAGGCGCAGCCGCCTCCTCTTCAAGCAACTCGTCCACACCCTGTTCGTCGAGCTCCTGCTCCACGGTTTCCAGGTCGTCCTTCTTTTGCTCGAAAACCGTGTCCGCCCCGGCCTGGCGGTCTTCCATACCGGTGTACGCAGCATCGGCCTCAGAATACTTTACGATCAGGCTGTTGAGACGCTCCTGGATCGAGCGCAGCATCGAGTGTGCGCCTTCGATCTGCTGGGCGGTGATATCCTGCACCTGGAGGCTGTTCATAATATCGAACGCATCTGACTGAGCATCCTGAAGGAGGCCGTCCACCTTGTCGTGGAACGACTCGTCGAGGCGGCCGCCCAGAAACTCGTCGATCGTGGACTTTATTTTCATGCCCACTTCGCGAGCCTCGTCGTTCCCGAACACGTCAGCCAGCTGCTGACGGACTTCCTCTATCTTGAGCAGACGCTCGACACTTTCGGTGATAGCCGAGATAACCTGTTTTTCCTGCTCCAGGCGGTCATTGACCTGCTGGAAACTTTCGCTGACACCGTTGAGCTTGGCCAACATATCATCGATACGGTCCAGGATTTCGTTGGTGGCCAGCCCAGTGGAGCTGGCGGCCTTGTCCGACTGCTGAACCACCTCGGGCATTTTCGATGAACTTTCCTGAATCGACTGGTTCATCTCGTTGAGCATGGGCGCCATATCCTGGACGAAATGCAGCAGGTCCTCCAGAAACGGAACGAACTTGATGCTGAGGTTGAAAGCCGATTTCAGCTCCTCGACCTTGCGGATCATACTCTCTATTTCTTTTTCCTGCATGATGACACCCCTCCAGCCGTTGCCCGGTTAATTTCTCGGCCGGGCCGGGAAAGTAAGATATTTTTTTGACCTACTCTTTATTTCGGGTACTTAGCGATGATTATTTAGTCAAACTTGCACCTCAGGCCGCTACCACAGCACTTTTCACGCCCAATTCAACAGGAGAAAATCCCGAACTCACCCCAGAGTTCACTCGCCAGTAAAGTGAATCCGGCTAACGCCGCAGTTTCGCTGCGCAGCCACCAGCGGCCCAAATCGAGGCAGGGACAGCCGCTGCTTTCGATCAGACTTCGCTCGGCGCTGCTGAATCCTCCCTCCGGACCCACAACAAGCACGTACTCATCCTCTTTTCCCAGCGGTTCACCGGCCCGCTTCAGCGTTTTGCCTCCCGTTCCCGGGC
Organism: Candidatus Glassbacteria bacterium; assembly: GCA_019456185.1. NCBI lineage: Bacteria > Candidatus Glassiibacteriota > Candidatus Glassiibacteriota bacterium. The sequence goes on from VRUH01000052.1 coordinate 1,860, forward strand.
GATGACAGAACACCGGCCGGGCCGCTCCTTTGCCAGCCGCATCAAGCAGCCCGGCGATATCCACCGGCCGCCCGATTTGCATCAGGTGCGGCCGCCTGCACTGTTTGAGCGTGGAAACCGCCACTTCCTGCAGTTTTTCAGCCTGGCGCTCCAGCCTGCCCGGGTACTGGAGATGTTCGCATTCCAGGGGCAGAAACCGGCGGCAGCCAAGCTCGGCCAGTTTTTCTACCACCGCGCGAAGGCGCTCCCTGCGGCCGATCGCCAGCGCGGTGCTGATCGACGGCAGCGGCGGCGGTACGGACCGGCTCGAAACCACTTTACCCTCAAGGCGGCTCGCGCGCTCCGCGCCCAAGATCACCTCGTGTATGCCACCGCACCCATCCAGCACCTCCACCACCGCGCCCGGTTTCAGTCTCAGCACCTTGCCGATATGCACGGTTTCCCGTTCATCGAAAACCACCCGTCCGTCCCCGCCGAACATGCCGGGAGGAACGTAGAAGGCGCTGGTCTGGCACTTGTCAGGCACTGAACGCTTCCCTCATCTTCTTCCAGAACCCCCGCCCGCTGGCCGGCGGACTCTGGCTCTCCACCTCTTTCAACTCCGCGAACAACTCTTTCTCGCGTTCGGAGATGCTGGTGGGAGTCCAGACTGTGACCCGCACAAGCTGGTCACCGCGGCCGGATGAGTTGAGGTGCGGAACTCCCTTGCCGCGCATCCGCAGGACCTTGCCGGTCTGCGTGCCCGCGGGGACAGTAACCCGCGCCTTGCCCGAGAGCGTAGGGACTTCCACCTGGGCACCCAGCGCGGCCTGGCTGAACGAGATCGGCAGATCGAACAGGATATCGTCGCCGTGGCGCTCGAAATTCTCATCCTCGACCACCTCGATCAGGACGATCAGATCGCCGCGCGTGCCGTTGCGCGGGCCGGCATTACCCTGGCCGCGAAGAGTGAGGTAGTTACCCGTACTCACCCCGGCGGGAATCCTGACCTTGATTTTCTGGTCGCGCTTGCGGCGGCCCTCTCCGCTGCACGACGGACACGGGTTGCCGGTGATTTCGCCGGTTCCCCCGCAGCGTTCGCAGGCTCCGACAGTCACGATCTGCCCCAGCAGTGAACGCCGGACCCGCCGTAGCTGGCCGGTGCCGTCACACTCGGAACATAAGGCAGTTTTACCGGTGCGCGATCCCGATCCCCCGCAGTCCTGGCAGCTTTGGAACAGGTTTATTTTCAGCGTTTTCTCGACACCCTCGGCTGCCTCGGTCAGAGTGATACGCAGCCTGATCTGGAGGTCCTCGCCGCGGTTGGACCGCCCGGCCCGTCCCCGTCCCCCACGCGCTCCACCGCCGCCGAAGAGGTCCTCGAAGCCGAATCCGCCGAAATCACGCATGAACGCATTGAGCGCATCGTTGAGGTCGAAACTGTATCCGCCGCCGTAACCGCCGGAGGCCCGACCGGCTCCGCTGAACGCACCGGCATGACCGAACCGGTCGTACTGGGCGCGCTTGTCGGGTTTATTAAGCACCTCGTAGGCCTCGGACACCTCCTGGAACTTTTCCTCGGCCTCCTTGTCGCCCGGATTCTTGTCAGGGTGGTACTTGACCGCCAGTTTGCGGTAGGCTTTCTTGATATCGTCCTGGGAGGCGTCCCTGTTTATCCCCAGTATTTCATAGTAGTCTTTTTTCGCCATCTCGGCTTCCGTTCCCCTTCGGTTAATTCATCCAGTCGTCAAACATGATTGTCGAAGTTCACCGCGGTCTGTCCAGCACCTGGCTGAGCAGCCGGCTGGAATATTCCACCACCGATATAATCCGGCTGTAGCTCATCCGCGTGGGCCCGATCACACCGATAATTCCGCGCATGCCGCCCATTTTGTAAGTATCGGTTACGATCGTGAAACCGGCCAGTTCCGAGACATCGTTCTCCGATCCGATCGAGATGCTGATACCCTCGTTGCCGGCCCGGCGCTTCATCATCTCCAGCAGCAGCTTCTTCCTGTCGGTCAGGTCGATCAGGGTACGCAGCCTGCCCTCATCGCGGAATTCGGGCTGATCGGCCAGGCGGCCTGATTCACCCAGAACCAGCTGACGGTCGCCGCCCTCGAACTCGAACAAGTTGTCCGCGCTTTGAACAAACACGTTCATCGGATCGTTCTCGTCCTCGACCGCGTCACGCAGACGGCGGCGGGCGGTGCGCCTGATCTCCCTGAAAGTCAGCCCCACCAGCCGCTCGCGAAGGCGCGCGGCCAGGTGGTCGAGCGTGATCCCGTCGGCCCGGGAGTCCAGCTCCACGAAAATGGTTTTCACCAGGCTGCTGCCGATATTGAGCACCATCATCACCCGCTCGCTGGAGAGCCGGATCAGCTCCATCCCCTCCAGCACCCCCTCATCCACCACCGGCTCCAGCCCCACACCCAGCTCGTGGGTGAGCACGCTGAGCGCATCGGCGGCCCGGTGGAGCATCCGCTGCACCGCCGGGTCCTCGACAATCCCCTCCAGGGCACGTACCGCGCTGGGGGGCGCGTTGCGGCAGTAGAGCAGGATATTATCCACGTGGAGACGGTAGGCCTTGTCGGTGGGCACCCGCCCCGCGCTCTGGAACGGCTGAGCCAGGTAGCCCTTTTCCTCCAGGTCGCTCATCGTGTTGCGAATACTGGCCGGACTGAGGTCCATGCCCGGCAGCTTGCTCAGCGTTCGGGAGCCTACCGGCCTGGCGGTGGCGATAAAACTGGATATCACCGCCTCCAGGATCGTGAACTCGCGATCGGTCAGGTCGGCCCTCCGGACAACCGGTGGTTTCTGTATTCTGTTGTGTTCCATAGCGTTATCAGCTTTAACCGTACTAACCGGATAGCCTATAACAATGCTCAATCAAACAAGACTTGTCAACCCGCATGCCCGGGTTCCGGAAGCAATTCGCAGGCCACGGTGTCGTAGAGCAGGAAACCGGTATCGGTCAGACTCAAACGGCCATCCTGAATTTGCACATGATGTTTATTTACAAGCAGTTCTATTTTTTCCTGCACGCCGTGGCCGACAGCTCTTTCCAGCAGCTCCAATTCCAGGCCGGTATCGAGGCCAAGGCCGAGCATCACTTTTTCGAACAGGACCGTCGTCTCGTCCAGAACTTCAGCTTCCCGGACAGAGCCAAAATCACTGCCTTCCGCAGCGTTCAGCCAGGCATCGAGATCGGCCTTGTTCGCGGTGCGATACTCGCCGGGACCGAACGAGTGTGCCGACGGTCCCAGGCCGAGATACGGCCGCCGGTGCCAGTAAAACAGGTTGTGGGCGCACAGCGCAGCGTCAGCCACGGCCCAGTTCGATATCTCGTAATGCCGCCAGCCCTGCCCATGAAGCAGATCGCAGACCGCCAGGTACTGGCCGCCCCAGGCATCGTCATCCACGGGACTGAACCCGCTCCGCCCGAAACCGGCCGCCGGCGGGTCGAGGTGGTAGCCGTAGAGCGAGAGATGGTCCACGCCCAGTTCCAGCGCCCGTTCTACTCCGGCCAGGACCAGCCGTTCGCTCGAACCCGGCCCGCCCAGAATCAAGTCCGCCGCCAGACGGCGGAAACCGGCCTCGCCTGCCCGGCGCAGCGCCTCGTCGGCCTTGACCGGACCGCGGCAGCGGCCGATAGCGGCCAGGTAGTCCGGATCGAAGCTCTGCACGCCCACAGAGAGACGGTTCACGCCGGCTCTCAGGCACCCTTGCGCCCACTCGCGGCTCAAATCCTCCGGGTTGCACTCGACAGTAATTTCCGCGGCGGGAGCCAGCTCCCAGCAGCTGCTGACAGTATCCAGCAACTGTTTGATCTGCCGGGGGTTGAGCAGCGATGGCGTCCCGCCGCCGAAAAACACCGAGGCGACTTTCCAATGGCCGCCAAACCGCTCTTCGCGTGCCAGCCGGCACTCGCAGGCGGCGGCTTCCAGCCAGCGTGCCATCTTCCCGCTGTCGGCCGTGGTGGAGTAGAAATCACAATAGGCGCAGCGCGGGGCGCGGCAGAACGGAACATGAAAATAAACCCCGATTTTGTTGTCGTGCTCAGTTTCGCTCAAAAGGGCGGCCTCCACCTCAGGACAGGCTGAACAGCTTGCCGGGGTGTTCGCGGATCAGGCTTTTCATGTCCAGCCGCAGCAGGACTCCCAGCACCTGGCTGACATCCATCCCCAGCCGGTCGGCCAGCTCATCGACATGGCAGACGTCGTGTCCGAGGCCCTCGTAGACAGTCCGCTCCTCCCTGCTCAACGGCGGCAGGACTTTTTGCGGGAGCTGTTCCCCGGACTCGCCGGCCGGGGGAAAAGGCCGATAACCAGCACCCAGGTCCAGCTCGGCGAGGATATCGGCGGGCGACTGCACCAGCCGCGCCCCATCGGCAATCAGAGTATTGGTGCCTACGCGGCTGGGCCAGTTCGGGTCTCCGGGCACGGCGAACACGTCGCGGTTCTGATCCAGCGCGTAACCGGCGGTCAGCAGCGCGCCGCTCTTGCGGGGAGCCTCCACCACCAGCAAGCCCCGCGACAGCCCGCTGATCAGGCGGTTGCGACGGGGGAAATTGCGCGCCTCGGGCGGCGTACCCATCCGGTACTCGCTGATAATGCAGCCGGCGGCGATTATCCGTTCCGCAAGCTCCTCGTTCTGCGGAGGATAGATCACGTCGACCCCGCTGCCCATCACAGCCGCAGTGGTTCCGCCAGCTTCCAGCGCTCCCTCGTGGGCCTCGGAATCGATTCCGAGGGCCATCCCGCTGACGATGCAGATTCCAGCCGCGGCCAGCTCGGCAGCCGTGCGGCGGGCGGTTTCCCGTCCCGAGGAGGTAGGCTCGCGGGTACCGACAATCCCGACACAGGGGTCGGCCAGGCAGGATGAATCGCCGCGGACAAAGAGCAGCGGCGGCGGATCGTAGATCTGGCTCAGCCACTCGGGGTAGTCGTCATCGGAGATAAACAGGCCGCGCGTACCGGTGAGTTCCATCGCCTCAAGCTGACCGTCGATAGAAGCCTCGTCCCATCTGCGGCCCGTAATCCAGTCGGTCTGGTCGGCCTTGAGGACATTGGTATCGGCCAGGCGCTCGTATCCTGCGGCCAGCACAGCGGTCTGGGACCCAAGTTTATCCAGCAGGCGGCTCAGCTTGACCGAACCGACCCTGGGCGTGGTCATCAGCCGCAGCATGTCTCTCAGCGATTTTTCCGTCCCGGAATCCATCGCACCGCAGTCCTTTTCACTATTTATGCCAGTCGCCTGAACCGGTTTCACTCTCCGGTTCGGCTTGCTTCAGCTCGCTCACTTTTTCCGCCAGGGCGTGGATCAGGCTGTCGATTTCCAGGCCGCTGACCGAGCTGACTCCGGCCACCAGGAAGACTCCCTCGACCTCGCTGACCGGCGGCCGGGCCTCCTCCGGCGGGACAATATCCAGCTTGGTGAACACCAGGCAGCGCGGCCGCTCCGCCAGCGCCGGCGAGTAGCTGCGGAGTTCGCGCAGCAGTGTTTCGTACTGCTGCAGCGGCTCCTCGTCGGTAATATCGACCAGGAACACCAGGACCCTGGTCCGCTCGATATGGCGCAGGAACTCGTGGCCCAGCCCCTTGCCCTCGTGCGCGCCTTCGATCAGTCCGGGAATATCGGCAACCACGAAACTGTCGGTGCCGGTGTAGACCACTCCCAGGTTGGGAGTCAGGGTGGTGAACGGGTAGTCGGCCACCTTGGGGCGGGCGGCGGTTATCCGCGAGAGCAGGGTAGATTTACCGGCGTTGGGAAACCCCACCAGGCCGACATCGGCCAGCAGCTTGAGCTCCAGTTCCACCTCCCGCTGCTCGCCCGGCTGACCGTCCTCGGCTTCCTGAGGGGCCCGACGGGTGGGGCTGGCAAACGACGCGTTCCCCCGTCCCCCCCGGCCGCCGCGGGCAGCCAGGACGCGCTGGCCGTGAGCGGTCAGGTCGGCGATCAGCTCCCCTGATTCACTGTCGCGGATAACGGTCCCGGCCGGGACCCGGACGATTATGTCATCGCCGCCGGCCCCGGTGCGGTTGTTACCTCCGCCATGCGCTCCACGGGGGGCGCGGTAGTTGCGGTTGTAGCGGAAATCCATCAGGGTGGCCAGGCCCTCGTCCGCCTCGAACCACACACTGCCGCCGTCCCCGCCCCGTCCTCCGCAGGGACCGCCCCGGCTGTTGTGCGGCTCGCGGCGGAAAGCGATCAGGCCCTTGCCGCCCTCGCCGGCGGCGATATGGATTCCGGCTTTATCGACGAACACGGCAAACCTTCAGGTAATACGGTTCAGAACATGAAGGGCGCCCCGGATGGAGCGCCCTTGCACGGGGAAACTCGTTTGCACTCAGGAACGGCCGGGAGCTGAATTCAGTCCATGTTGTCGATAATGGCCTGGCCGAACTCGCTGCACTTGAGCAGTGTCGCGCCGTCCATCAGACGCTCCAGATCGTAGGTCACGGTCTTTTTGACGATTGCGTTCTCGATTCCCCGGACCACCAGCTCGCCGGCCTCTTTCCAGCCCAGGTGATCGAACATCATCACGCCCGAGAGGATTACCGAGCCGGGGTTGACCTTGTCCTGGCCGGCGTACTTGGGCGCGGTGCCGTGGGTCGCCTCGAAGAGGGCCATCTGATCGCCAAGGTTGGCGCCGGGGCCGAGTCCCAGACCGCCCACCTGGGCCACCAGAGCGTCGGACATGTAGTCGCCGTTGAGGTTGGGCAGCGCGAGCACCTCATATTCCCTGGGACGTGTCAGGATCTGCTGCAGCATCGCATCGGCAATCCTGTCCTTGATCAGAATCTTACCCTCTGGCAGCTTGCCGTCATACTTGCTCCACAGATCGTCCTCGGAGACAGTCACGTCGCCGAACTCCTCGCGGGCCAGCTCGTAGCCCCAGTCGCGGAACGCACCCTCGGTGAACTTCATAATGTTACCCTTGTGCACCAGGGTCACGCTGGAGCGGTTGTTGTCGATGGCGTACTGGATCGCCTTGCGCACCAGGCGCTTGGTGCCGGTGATCGAGATCGGCTTGATCCCGATTCCGCTGTCGGGGCGGATGCTGGTGCCCATTTCGTTGTTGAGGAAGCCGATCACTTTCTTCACTTCCGCCGAACCTTCCTGCCACTCGATCCCGGCGTAGACATCCTCGGTGTTCTCGCGGTAGATTACCATGTCGACATACTCGGGGTGCAGCACAGGCGAGGGCACTCCGCGGAAATAGCGCACGGGCCGCACGCAGGCGTAAAGCACGAGCTGCTGGCGCAACGAGACGTTCAGGCTGCGGAAACCGCCGCCGATCGGCGTGGTCAGCGGCCCCTTGATCGCCACCAGGTACTCCCTGATCGCATCCAGGGTGTCCTGGGGCAGCCATTCACCGTAGTTGGCGTTGGCCTTCTCACCGGCGTAAATCTCCAGCCAGTGGATCTTACGACTGCCGTCGTACGCTTTTTCCACCGCGGCGTCGAATACCTTTACCGACGCCGCCCAGATATCTGGCCCGATCCCGTCACCCTCGATAAACGGGATAATGGGATTGTCGGGAACGGTGAGCTCACCTGAGGAGTCCGTGGTGATTTTCGCTCCGCCGGCGGGCGGAGTGAGATCGACTTTGCCAGACAACGTTCCTCCCTTTCACTGATGAAACAGTCTATGCTGATCTTGTGCTGAAGTTCGATTTGCGAACAGATCGTTGGTCCGTCCGGAGGATTCTCCGCACGGGGGCTGTGAATATAATGAAAAGAACCGGCCCCGGCAAGCCGCAGATTGCCCGGTAAGAAAAAAAGGCCGATGGCTGACGCCGCCGACCGGTGCGGAATTCGGTTGGCAGATACTTAGAGTGCGGTGAGAGTGGCCTCGCAGTTTTCGCAATACCAACGGATGGCGTAGTTCAATGTACCGCAATTAGGACACTTGATCGTCTTTTTCTTTATCGCGTCAATCGTCTGGTTCATCGTCAGCAGGAACTCCGCTTCCTTATCGCCGGATTCACCCTCGGCGGTCAACTCCACATCGTCCAGGTCGACGGCCACGTTGGCCATTGTCCGCTCATCATCGCTGCCGGAGGTCTTCTCGTCATCTCCGCCAGCAGCCCGCCGCAGAGCTATCGCCACCAGGCTGCCCGCTTCGGTCACACCGCTCCCGGCTTCGGTCTCCGTGGATTCCTCGGCCGCCGGTTCGTTTTCGACAACCTCGGGCTGCTCGTCCTGCTGTAATTGAGCTTCAGGTTCCGGCAACCCGGTTTCGTCTGTCACCGGCTCTCGGGAGACTTCTTCTTCCGCGGCGGCTGCGGGTGTCTGCTCCGGTGCGGGCTGGTTGCTCTCTCCAGGCGCTTCGAGTTCCCGGGCGAGATCTTGCTCAGGTTCAGAAACTTCGTCCTCAGCCGTTTCAGGCTCCGGCTCGGCGGCTGGCTCGGCGGCTGGCTCGGGCGACTGGTCAGCCGTGCCGGTTCCCGCAGTCCCGGCCTGTTCCATGATGTCGTCCAGGTCGAGATTGCCGCCGGAGGCCTCGCTGCCCGGGGCGGAAGCACCGCTCCGTGTTTGCGGGGTCGTTTCAGCCGACAGGTCGTTGAGCAGCTCGTCCTCGATGCTGCCCCCGCCCTCGTCAGGCTCCGGTTCTTCGGCAGCACCGCTTTCAGCGGGAACAGGCGCCGTTTCAGGCAAGTTGTCCCCGGGCGCTGCTCCCAGCTCACTTTCAGAGCGGACATCTTCCTCCGCCGGCGACAAGCTCTCCAGGAACGAATCCGCCGGTGCGTCCCGCTCCTGACTGTCGTCTTCCTGTGCCGGTGAATCGCCGAAGATACTCTCCAGGTTGAACCCGCCTTCTGCTTCGGAGTCTTCCTCCGCGGCTGGCTGCCCGACAGGCACCTCCTGCTCCGGCTCGGCAGCCTCTTCCGGTGATGGTTCCCGGACTTCGGGAAACTCCGGCAGGCTGTCCTCAAGCTGTTGCGACTTCTCCGCGGCTTCTTCCACCTCGGGCAGGGTCTCTTCAACAATCTGCTCCGGTTCGGGCCGGGCAGGCTCATCAAGGTCCACAGCCGGCTCGGCAGCGGGTTCTTCCGGCGGCGGCGGCGACTCTTCGGCCGTCAGATCCGGTTCTGCCTGCTCCGCCGGTTGTTCGGTCAGGCCGGGCAGGTCACCCATTTCGGTTTCGCTATCAGCCAACGCGGCCTGCTCCGACACTGTGATATCGGCCTGCCCGGGCAGCTCGAGTTCAGGCTCCGCCTGCGCAGTAGCCGGTTCCTGTTCCAGTATTTCGAGTTCGAGCAGGGATGAGGACGGCGGGCCATCGCTCTCAGCGGCCACGGCAGGCTCGGGAACAGTCGCGCTTGCTGCCGGAAGCTGCTCTGCCACCGGATGCTCCACGACGCCAGCCGTCTCAACGACAGTATCGTCCGGCGGCTCGGCGAGACCAGTCGCGGGCTGCTCCACTTTCGCCTGGGAAAGGAATGATTCGAGCCGGGCTTTCTGTCCCTGGTATTTTTCGAGACTGCCGGCGAAGCGTTTCATTTTGGCTTCGTGTTCGGAGACCAGGGCGTTGTAGCGGGCATCGTCGAATTCGCCCAGGGAATGACGCAGGGAAAGTTCTTCCAGCTTTTCGCGGTAGGATTTTTCCAGCAGTTTCAACTGGTTGGAGAACAAGCGGATTTCGGCCAGCCTGATTTCGTACTCGCTCAAGCCCAGAGCCACTTCGCCGTCCACCGCTTGCAGATAGGCGAGGTACTCCTGGCACAGCTTGGAATAAACGTATTCCGAGATACTCTCCCGGTTCCGCTCCAGGTACGCCATGCGGCGACGGCAACTGGCTTTCAATTCCAGCAGTTCACCCAGGCCGTGGCCCATGAAACCCAGCCCGGCCGTCAGTTTTCTATCGCTTGTTTTCTCCATACCCCCCCGGTATCCATCAAGCCGGCGCCGCCGGTCTCAGCTCTCGAGCTGACTGAGGACGTTTTCCAGCCGCTGCATGTTGACGTGGTAACTTTCAAGCTTCTGCCTGAAATGAGACATTTTATCCCGCTTGCCAGCGGATATTTCCCTGAACTTCTGCTCATCGTACTCGCCAAGTTCATGCCTGACTTTCAGCTCTTCCAGCGACAGCACAGCCAGCCTGTCCGCGTTTTCCAGCAAGCCGACCAGTTCGCGGTAGTCTTTGAGCGTACTCTGGAAATTCCGCGCCTGACGGGCGATTTCGCGGTTAAGGTTTTCCAGCCGGACAACATAGTCCGCCCGGACTTTTTCCAGCACATCGTCCTGGACCTCACCGCGTCTGGCCTCGATCAGCCCGATCGTTTTCCGCGTACGGCTGCGTTCCTCGAGCAGCGGTACCAGCTTGTCTCCGCCCGCACCCGAACCGTTACCGCCGCCGCTGCTTTCCGGAATTTTCAACATCGCCGCGCTTTCCTCCCGGCCTGGAGCGAACGACCGGAGCTTGTTCATTGTATCTCGTTTAATTTCAGCATGTTATCTGGCGCCGCCATACCCGTACATCTTATCATAACGCTTCGAGAAGTGTCAAGCAAATTCCCTGTCGCTCCGTCCCTGCTTGACATTCGTTAGCGTGCTTATGTTTGCAACTTTTTGACTCGCCGTGAGTTATTATTTATCACAATACTTCCCGCCCGCTGTGAGTGCCGCAGGACAATAACGAATTCGGCTAGACAGGCAAATTGTCGCCAGGTTATGCAGGAGGAATTGGATGAATGAAACGGACACTAAAACCCTGGCGGGTGAAATCAAAGTTATCGCCGCAACCGAGGGCAACAGCCGCACACGGCTGCTCAATGTCGTGCGCAAGGTACAGCAGTCATACGGGCGCAGGTATCGGACGGGATGTGGCCGGGCTGGGTATCGAACGGATCGAGGTCGAGGGCGTGGTCAGCCGGTTCAGCGTACTGCTGCCGGCAGCCAGGCCCGAAAATACGGATAAAAAAAAACGAGGCCTCTCGAGCTGCTCCGCCGTGTCTTTAAGCCCGCCGAACCTTTCCGGCCACGTTACCGTTTCCCCCGGCGAGAAACTAGCGAGCTATTTCTTTTTCTTCCTGATCTTGAAACTGATCCGGTGGAACGGGTTGACCTCGGAGGAGGCGACGTTGAAGATTTGCCCCTCGACCCGGCGCAGGTAGCGAAGGTAGAGTGATAGTTTGGCGCTGTCGCGCGGGGAAAGCTTGTTCCGCTCCTCGTCCATCAGCAGATCAACTATCTGCCTGTACTTGAGATTCATCTCCTTGTGCGTCCCGGTCAGGCTGGCGGCGAGGTCGGAGTCTTCCTCGTCTTCGCTGAAAACATCGATCAGCTTTTTCAATCTCCCGTTTAGCTTCTTTTCGAACTCATGGACCTGGGGCTCGAACTCGCCTGCCTCGATCCTGCCGGGATAATCGGTGGCCAGGTAGGCGATGTCCTTGGTATAGTCGCCGATCCGCTCGATATAAACCACCAGGTTGACCATCACCAGGCTCAGCTCGATGCCGCCGGAGCCGGAGAAAGCCAGATGGGTCAGCACTTTCTTACGTACCTCGCGCACGAGCTGGTTGATCGCCTTGTCGCGCTCCCTGATATCGTCTATCGTCGCGCCCTCGCCGGTCCAGAGCAACTTAACCGAGTCCTCGAACAACTCCTGGACCGTTATCAGCATCTCCAGGACCAGGTTCTGGGCCTGGACGAGTAGATTCTCCGCCCTGAACCACTTCAACAGCGCCTTGAACATATCCTCACCTCATCAGGTAAATAATCAACAACGGCAGTGCGAAAAAGAAAATCACGATCGAGAGCAGGGCATAGCTCCGGTTGCGCGCGGCGAACGTCGCGATTTTTTCAGACAGCCTGATCGGAACGAACGGAATCCACCAAAAGATCAGGATTCCGAACACATTGAACATCAGGTGCGACATCGCCACCGCCAGCGCGCTGGGGTTGCCCGTGGCCAGCGAGGCCATCAGCGCGGTTACCGTGGTGCCGATGTTGGCCCCCATCGTATAGGGGAACACCCTGGCGATACTGACCATGCCTGCGCCGGCCAGCGGGACTATCAGGCTGGTGGTGACTGAACTGCTCTGCACCAGCGCCGTGAGCAGGATGCCGAAAGTCAGGCCATGATAGGGAGTCTTGAAAATCGTCTGCTCGAAAATCACTTCGGCTTTGTCCATGATCAGCGCTTTCATGTATTTAACCATATAGCGCAGCCCAATGAAAAGCAACACGGCGGACAGGGCCAGAATCGCCCAGGGCCTCTTGCCGAGCAGCTCAGCGATCAAACTGACCACCGGCGAGGTGATCGCCTTGAGCGGGCTGGAAAAAGTCGCGCCGCCCATGTCGATCAGGATTTCCTCGAAAAACACCGCCACGTGGCCCAGAAAGCCCGTAAAATATTGCAGGGGGAACAGGATCAGCACGACCAGCACGTTGAACACGTCATGGACCACGCTGGCCCCGAAAGCGCGGCGGAACTCATCCCTGCGTCCGATGTGCCCAAGGGAGACAATGATGTTGGTAATCGTGGTGCCCATGTTGGCGCCCATCACGATCGGGATGGCGTTGTGCATCTGGATACCGCCGCTCGCCACCAGGCCTACCACAAGCGAGGTGGTCATGGATGAACTTTGGACGAGCGCCGTGGAAAGCAGACCGATAAACAGCCCGTTGAACGGATTGGAGGTTGTGGCAAGCAGGGTTTCGGCAAAACCTCCGCCGAAATACTTGAACGCGCTGCCCATCATCAGGATGCTGAGCAGAAACAGATAGAGAAACATCAGAAACAGAACCATGTACAGCAGGTTTTGCTTTAACGAGGACGATTTTTCCTCTACCATTCGCTCTGTCCAGTGCAGGAAAGAAATTTGCTCCGCGCGGTTCCGGGCCGGGTTGTGCTGGTTTGATACTGAACCGGATTTACGGCGTAGAATCTAACAAATAGCCAATCCTCAAACAATCCTTTTTCTTCGGACCGAGTGGCAACGATAACACATTAGTATTATTACACTTAAAGCATTTTTCCGTCTCTGCTGAAACTCTACTAAAAATCCAACAATCGGGATAAAACGTCCTGATTTTTGCTGCTTATTTTTCATCGAGCGTATTCAGGATATCCCTTTTCAATGCCGCTATCTGTTCTGGACGCAGTCGGCTGAAGGCCACCCTGCCGGCATCGTCGAAAAACTCCGTGATTGTCCCGCCGCCCAGGTCCAGCCGCTCGCCCACCGCCAGTGAGGCCTGCCGCTCGTTCCAGCCCTCCCGCCCGGCAAGCATCGCCAGCAGCGTCACCAGTTCTGTCCCGGAACGCAGTGCCTTGAGCCGCAGGCTCACCACCGGTCCCTCGATCCCGAACCGAACGCCGGGGTAGAAGATAGCCGTGTTGCGGAACTGCTCTAAATTGGCGTCATCGGCCATGGTCTGCCACGGCAACAGTCCGTTGCCGCCGTTGAGCCAGGTCTTGAGCGGCCAGGCGGTGGCGGTCAGGTTAGTCTGCTCCAGGCCGTGGAACGAGCCGTAGTTACGGATCTGCTCGCCGAAAGTATCCCTGCGCTGACGAAGCCAGGCGTTTTTGGTGTAGAAATAGGCGCTGACGTAATAGATGCTCCGCAGCTCGTCCCAAGTGCCGAACGCCAGGTGCGGACGGCTGACGTCGATCCGGAAGACCATCTGCGGCTCGGTGCGCCCGCCGACTGCCTGACCGAACAGCTTGCCGTACCAGGCTATCGCCCTGAAATCCTCCCAGTGGTAGGGCTCGTCCAGCAGCCACCAGCTTATCCCCCCGCCGCTGAAACTCCCGTCCCTGCGCTTCCAGTAGTACTTGTTGTTGAGGTAAACCTGGTACTCGGTATCTGTCCAGCCCCGCTGCTGAAGATGGTCGGCGAACTGGCGCAGCACTGTCATCCATTCCTGCCCGTATGCCGGGTCGAACGCTTCCTCGATCGGCGGAGCCTCGAGGGCGTGTTCGTTGATCATACCCACGTAGGAGGTGTCGTCCGGCTCGAAACGGTAGTACTTTTTCAAGTCGCCGGGCCAGTTCTCGAAAAACGGCAGATACATCACCGGCACCGGCACTTCACGGTCAGTGCCCCTGAACGCGCTGCCGTCGAGGTAACGGCCGAACCTGCGGTCCCAGGCGCTCCAGTCGGCAACTCGCATGGCATCTCCCGCGCCCTCCAGCACGGGCGCTCCCACGGCCTTGATCGTACCGTTCTGGCTGTAGGGGAGTTGATTGATCACCGTCAGGTGCTCGTGGGCGATCCTGTAGTACTTTTCCTCTATCTCGTAGTACTCGTCACTGGTATCGCTCAACCCGTACTGGCCCCCCACCGGACCGTAGGAGTTCATCTCGCTGATAAACGGCAACCTCTCCGGAATAACCGCCTCGTGGACCGTGACCTCCACTCTCAGCCGGCGGGCCAGCAGACCGCGCGCGCCCACCACCACCTGGCCCAGGTATCGTCCCGGCCGGGCCTGGCGCGGGACATAGAATTCCACCGTGAAACTCTGGTTACGCTGGCCCTCGATCCCGTTGTCCGGATCCGGGATAGCGAAATCGCCCCGGTGCGGCACGGCCACCTCCGGGTACCACCGGCTGTCGCGGGCCGAGTGGAGATACCAGTTGCGGAACACCTTGACCGGGAACCTGCCTCGCACCCCGGCCGGCGCGGCGCTCCAGTCCGCACGGATCGATACGCCGCCGATTTTTTCAGCTTCCGGTGAAACGACAACCTGGAACGCCGCCGTGCCGCCGCGGGGAACATCGAGCGCAACCCGCCGCGCCGGGGCGTCCCAGAGATAGCTGTTGTACATGTAGTCGTAGTCCCCGTCGCCGGGCAGGCCGTAGCGGGACGGGTTGTCCTCCAGCAGGCGGCCGTTGACCGGGTTCACTTTTTCGTCGAGACCGCAGACCCAGACACGGATCGCCCCGCCGAGTTCCGGACGGCGCGGATCGGCCATCACCGGCATGTCGAGAGCGGCCGAGGCAGTCCCGGTGGCGAACACCCAGTCGCCGGCCCGGCCAAAACGGTCCACCGCGCGGAGCGCAGCATAGACAGTTTCTTCGGGCGCAAGACCTCCCAGCAGCACGGAATCCCTGCCGGATTCGCCGGGGCGCGGGATCAGGTAGCGCGGAAGCTTTCCGGCGCCCTCGGCGGATGACTCCTCGAGGGGACCGTCCGCCACCCGGACGTCGTAGTGCGTGCCCAGCGCCTGCCCCGCGTCCGGCGCAGTAATAAAGATTTTCGCTCCGCCATCGGCAAGCGCGGCGCCGTAACTGTCGGGTTCTAGCGTTACTTCCGCGGGAGTCCGCGGGCCGTCACCCGCTGGATCTCTCAGCTCAACCTCCAGGTAAGGGGCGTAGCGGCCCCCGTCCCGGCTGTTGAAATACTTGTTGATAAACGAGCCGTCGGGATTGCGCAGCTGGCCCTTGCCGTCCACCAGCACCAGCCCGGAGCTTTCGCCGTTGACAACCGCGTGGGCGATATCCAGCGGAAGCTCGACTGTCTGCCACCCGCCCTTGCGCTGTTCGACAGTGAGTTCTGCGCGCAGGGTATTGCCGTTGGTCATCATCACGTCGGTCACATCGCTCTGGGGTCCTGCCCAGCGCAGCGTGTCGCCTGTTTCTGCGTCAATCCGCACGTAAGCCGCGCAGCTGGCCTCCGGGTCCGGTCCGCTCCCGTCGCCCCCGCCCTCGATCCAGTCGGTTGCGATCGTGCTCACCACCAGAGTTATCAGGGGATGCCCGCCTGCTTTATGCAGCCACAGCGTGGCTTTCGAGATGTCCATCCCCCGGGCCGCGCCGGTATCGAATCCCAGCAGGGCCGCGTTGTGCGCTCCCTCGACAAACAGCGGCTCCACCGCGCCGAAATCCACCTGCGGCCGGCCGCGGTAATACCACAGCCCGGTATCCTTGATCACCGGGAGTATTACGCCGCTTTTCCCCGCACATGAAAAAATCGAAATGATAACGGCAAGGCAGAACACGACGGGAGTGCGCATGGAGTGCATCATTCCTCCGGCAGCGGCGGTTACGGTGATGATTTGGCTGATAAAAGATTTCATGCTCCGTACAGAGTAACGGAGACGGGCAAGATAGCTGAATACTACCCGCCGTTGCGCGGGATGTCAACAGACAGAATAGCGGAACGAATCCGGATTTCATCGATTTTCAAAACCGTGGGCTTTGACAGAATTGAAAGTTTTTCTTAAATTATCAGGATTGACCCGATTTCAACTCAGGAGCATTGCGAGCGATGGCAAAGAGCAAAACCGACGTCCGGAACAGCCTGGAAATCCGCGGTGCACGGATGCACAATCTCCAGAATATCAACCTGACTATCCCCCGCGGCAAACTGACCGTGTTCACCGGACTCTCCGGCAGCGGCAAAAGTTCGCTGGCCTTCGATACGATCTACGCCGAGGGACAGCGGCGGTACGTGGAAAGTCTTTCGGCATACGCCCGCCAGTTCCTGGGGTTGATGGACAAGCCCGACGTGGACTTTATCGAGGGCCTCAGCCCGGCGATCTCGATCGAGCAGAAAAGCACCAGCCGCAACCCGCGCTCCACTGTCGGCACAACCACCGAAATCTACGACTACCTCCGCCTGCTGTTCGCCCGCGTGGGCGTACAGCACTGCCATCAATGCGGCAACCGGATCGAGAAGCAGACTGTGAGCCAGATCGCCGAGGTGGTCGGGGAAAAGGGCGATGGCCGCCAGGTTACGATCATGGCCCCGCTGGTCCGTGAGCGCAAGGGCGAGTACCGTGAGCTCTTCGAGCAGGTGAAGAAGAAAGGGTTCGTCCGGGTGCGCGTGGATGGTTCGCTCTACCGGCTCGAAGATGTGCCCGCCCTGAAGAAAAACGTAAAGCACAAAATCGAGGCGGTGGTCGACAGGCTCAAGGTGTCGGCCGAAAGCCGCAACCGCCTGGCCGACTCGGTGGAAACCGCCGCCGGGCTTGCCGGCGGGCTGGTGCTGGTCGATTTCGGCGGCGGCGAGGAGCGGATGTTCAGCGAGGAACTGGCCTGCCACGACTGTGGGATTTCCTACGAGGAACTCTCCCCCCGGCTGTTCAGTTTCAATAGCCCCTACGGAGCCTGCGAGCCGTGCGGCGGGCTGGGCACGCGCATGGAAGTGGACCCCGAGCTGGTGGTCGGCGATGAGCGGATGTCGATCATGGAGGGTGTAATCAAACCCTGGGGCGAACCCTCCGGCATCATCCGCAACTCGATTATCGAGGCGCTCAGCGAGCACTACGAATTCCACCCCAACACTCCCTGGCAAGACCTGCCCGACAAGGTGAAAAGGGTCGTGCTCTACGGATCGGGGACGGAGAAACTGGGGATCAAGTACCATTCGCAGCGCTTCAAGGGCGAGTACACCACCGAATGGGAAGGGGTGATCCAGAGCCTCAACCGCCGGTTCTACGAAACCACCAGCCTGACAGTCAAAAGCCAGATCGACCAGTTCATGCAGATCCTGCCCTGTCCGTTCTGCGACGGCAAGCGCCTTAAACCCCAGAGCCTGGCGGTCAAAGTCGGCGGCTGGGGGATCGGTTCGATGACCGAGATGCCGGTGGGCAGGCTGCTGGGAGAGTTCGCCAACATCAAGTTAACCAGGCGGCAACTGGAGATCGGCCGCCAGGCGATCAAAGAGATCACCGAACGCCTGCAGTTCATGGCAAATGTGGGCCTGGACTACCTGACCCTGGAGCGCTCGGCCGAAACCCTCTCCGGAGGCGAGGCCCAGCGAATCAGGCTGGCCACCCAGATCGGCAGCCATCTGGTGGGCGTGCTTTATATCCTGGATGAGCCGTCAATCGGCCTGCACCAGAAAGACAACCGCATGCTGATCGACACCCTGCTGCGCCTTCGCGACCAGGGCAACACGGTGATCGTGGTGGAGCACGACGAGGAGACGATCCGCAGCGCCGACCATATCGTGGACCTGGGACCCGGCGCCGGCAAGCGGGGGGGGCGGGTGGTGGCCCAGGGTACGATCGAAAAAATCGAAACCTGCAAGGAATCGATCACCGGCGCCTACCTTCGCGGCGACAAGCAGATTGCCGTTCCTGCAAAGCGCAGGAACGGCAACGGGCATTCGCTGGTCGTGATGGAGGCCGCCGAGAACAACCTGCAGAACCTGGATGTGGAGTTCCCGCTCGGTAAATTCATCTGCGTAACCGGCGTGTCGGGCAGCGGCAAGAGCACGCTGGTGGAGGACATCCTGCACCGTCACCTGGCCCGCCGTCTCCACGGCTCGCGTAAGAAGGCCGGCAGGATCGCCGGGCTCGACGGGATCAGGTATATCGACAAGGTGATCGATGTCGACCAGGGCCCGATCGGCCGTACGCCGCGCTCCAACCCGGCCACCTACACCAACGTTTTCGGCCCGATCCGCGACGTGTTCAGCGAGCTGCCGGAAAGCAAGATGCGGGGCTACAAACCCGGCCGGTTCAGTTTCAATGTCAGGGGCGGGCGCTGCGAAAGCTGCCAGGGCGACGGGCTGGTGAAGATCGAGATGCACTTCCTGCCCGACGTGTATATCACCTGCGACATCTGCCGGGGAAAACGCTACAACCGTGAAACCCTGGAAGTCGGCTACAAGGGCCGCTCGATTGCCGAGGTGCTGGAAATGACCGTGGACGAGGCGCTGGATTTCTTCCGCAATATCCCGACGATCCGCTCGAAGCTCGAAACCCTGAGCGAGGTGGGCCTGGGTTATATCCACCTGGGCCAGCCGGCCACCACGCTTTCCGGCGGAGAAGCCCAGCGGGTCAAGCTGGCCAGCGAGCTTAACAAGCGCAGCACGGGCCGCACGTTCTACATCCTGGACGAGCCAACCACCGGCCTGCACTTTCACGACGTCAAAATGCTGCTGGGAGTCCTGCATCGCCTGGTGGACATGGGCAACACGGTGGTGGTTATCGAACATAACCTTGAAGTGATCAAGACAGCGGATTATATAATAGACCTCGGCCCCGAGGGCGGCGAACGCGGCGGCAGGCTGGTGGCCACGGGCACCCCGGAGGAAGTGGCCGGGGTGAAAGAGTCCGATACCGGTTTGTTTCTGCGCAGGATAGTCGTCCCCGCGGCCGCGAAGAAAAAACAACAACTGTCCCGCAATAGTTAAGGAGTGTGATCCGGATGAGCAGCAGACACTTGATAATGGCAGTAATGCTGGCGGTTACCTTATCAGCCGGCTGTAACCTGAAGGTGAACCAGCTGAACAAACGCCTGGATCGCTGGCGCTCGATGCAGAGCAAGCAGGCCGACCCGGAAAAGCTCTACGAATTCGCCCGGGAAAGCCTGCTGTTCTTCCTCAAAAACCCGGCTCTTCAGCGCACTAAGGAAGCGGTAATCAGCCAGCAGGAACGAATCAACTACCATCGCAAACTGACACAGATGCAGATGTACCTGATGTCCTACCACGCGCGCAAGGCTACCGAGGCGGTAGAGGGCCCAAGTCCGGACTGGGAGCTGGGCAGGCTGGAATGGGGCAAGGCCGACGCCGTGGCCAACGGTAAAGTCCCCGACCATCCCACCACGTATTTGATGGTCCACATCCAGGAAGGTTACGACAAGTTGGTCGAGCAGCTAGTGCTCCACCCCGAGGAATATGACCAGATGGCCCGCGATTTCCCCGGCGTGATGCAGGCCCTGCGCGAGATGAGCCGCTTCAAGTACCTGGAGGCAGTGAACCTGCTCGCCAGGGATCAGCGTGAGCTGGCTATCGAAGTGTATATCAAGGTTTTTACCCGCGATACGGAAAACTTTCCCATTGCCGACAGAGTTGTCCGCGATTTTACGGGACAGGGAATCAGGGAACTGATTTTCCGCCGGTTTTACAAGGAACGCTATCGGCAGAGTTTCGAAAACGACAGGATGGATATTTATAGCGCCGCCGCCACCCAGATCGCCCAGATCGCCCAGGACCAGGGAGAAGCTGCCGCGGATTCGATGATTTTCGAGGTCATGACCAACGTCGGAGAAAGTTTCCAGATTTCGGTTGAACAGGCGATGAATTTCTACTATGTCGTACGCTCGGTACAGGATGGAAACCTGCCGGAGTACCTGCGGCTCTACCGCCACCAGGTCCTGCAGGGGCAAAAACCGCTCAGGGCGCCCTTTGCCGAATGAAAACTTGACAGTCAGCGTTTTTGCTCTATCTTGCTGATAGGGGGCGACAGCGGCTTAAGTTAATTGTAAAGTAGGCGGCGCGTTTAATCGAAATAGATAGTACGGCTATTCATTCAAAGTTTACGTTGCGCTCGGTCATGGCGGCAAACTACGACCGGGGCCTGGACGGTGAACAGACAGCCGCCGGGTACCTGGAACAGAAAGGTTTTGAGATCCTGGCCCACCGCTGGCGCTCCGGGCGCAAGGAAATTGACCTGGTGGCCCGTCGCGGCGAACTGGTCGTGTTTGTGGAGGTTAAAAGCCGGGGCAGCGAGCGCTTTGCGCCGATTGAAACCAGTGTGACCGAAAACAAACGGAAAAACCTGGTGGAGGCCGCCGCGGGCTGGCTGGCGCAGCACGGACCGGGCGAGAGTGAGCGTCAGTACAGGTTCGACGTTATTCTGGTCCTCGGTTCGGACAATGATGATACGGTGAGTGTTGAACACATCGAAGATGCATTCCGGGCCTGATCCGGCGGCGGGAGCGATCTTCCAAAAAGGAGCACTCCATGGAGTACCTGGGAGTTGATGTAGGGTTCGGCTATACGAAAGCGTTCGATGGCGATCGTTCGGTGATATTTAAGTCGATAATCGGCGACGCCACCGACATCCAGTTCCATTCCGGGTTTTCCGAGGGCAGCGAGCTGGAGAATCTCCACGTCGAACTGGACGGCAAGCAGTTTTACGTGGGCGATATGGCCGAAAAACAGTCCAATGTGCGCGAATTCACCCTGGACCAGAATACCCTGCTGGAAAACAGCGCCAAAATCCTGGCACTCACCTCCCTGAGCCTCTTCACCGGACCCACGGTCAGGGAATTCAGCCTGGTCACCGGCCTGCCGATCCGCTATTTCAAGCAGTACCGCGCCAAGTTCCAGCAGATGCTGGAGGGCAGCCACAAGCTGCGGATGTATACCCAGGGCGAAGCTGAAGAGCGCTCGATCGAGATCCGCAAGGTCCGGATCCTGCCCCAGCCCTTCGGTGCCGTGTTCAACCTGATGATGAACAACCACGGCCGGATTGTCGACAAGGAAGTGGCCCGTCAGAAATTCGGCGTAATCGATATCGGTTTCCGCACCACCGACTATACTATCACCGACCGCCTGCGCTATATCGAGCGCGGCAGCCGTACAACCGATACCGGTATCAGCAAAGCGTTCAGCCTGATCAGCCGCAAGATCCAGGAGCAGAGCGGAGTAAATATCGAACTCTACCGTCTGTTCGAACCTGTCAAGAATGGCAGCATCCGGATCCGGGGCAAGGAGTTCGGCCTGGCCGAGCTTCGCGACGAGGTGATGCGCCAGCTCTCAACGGCCATCATCAACGACATGGAACGCCTGTGGGTCGAGGACTGGGACCTCGAGTTTATCCTGCTCTCCGGCGGCGGCGCGGCCGACCTGGCTCCGATCCTGGAAAACATAATCGATGGCACTACGCGCGTGCTCAACACCGACACAGATATGCGGCTGACAAACGTGGTCGGTTACCTGAAATACGCCAAGTATATCGACCTGATGGAGAAACGCCGTCAGATGCCAAGCCCAGAGAGTGTATCCGAGAGCGAGGAACAGGAGCAGGCCCCGGCGGAAGCGCCGGTTGCCGGCGAGGATGCCGAAAGCGAAGAAGCAGAAGAATAAAGCCGGAGCCTGCTGTCTTGTCGCAGGACCGTTCTGCCGCAGGTTTACGTTCACCCCCCTTACTATCCCCAATCCCGGCAGGAGACCGCTCCCGTGTTGAGCAAGGTGCTCTCCGGATCGATACTCGGAATCGACGCGTTTCTGGTGGAAGTCGAGACCGATATCAGCCAGGGCCTGCCCAGTTTTACGCTGGTCGGCCTCCCGGATAACGCGGTGCGCGAAAGCCGCGAGCGTGTCAGCTCCGCTATCACCAACAACGGTTTCTCATTCCCCCTCAAGCGAGTCACGATCAACCTGGCCCCGGCCGACGTCAGGAAAGAGGGCGCCGCGTTCGACCTGCCGATCGCCCTGGCCCTGCTGGCCGCCAGCGGTCAGCTCGACAGCGGACGTCTGGAGCGGTTCCTTGTGCTGGGCGAGCTGAGTCTGGACGGGACACTCAAGCCCGTGCGAGGCGCTCTGCCCGTGGCCGCCGGCTGCCGCAAGCTTGGTATAGAAGGGCTTCTGCTGCCGTCGGCAAACGCCGCCGAGGCCGCGGTGGTTGACGATCTAACAGTGATCGGTGTGGATTCCCTGACCTCCGCGGTCCGCTTCCTGGCCGGCGAGAGCAATCCGGCCCCGGTTAAGGTGGACCCGCAAAAACTCTTCGAGTCCGGAGCAAGCTACGGGGTGGATTTCAGCGAGGTAAAGGGTCAGGAACACGCCAAGCGGGCGCTGGAGGTGGCGGCGACGGGCGGGCATAATTTGATGCTGATCGGGCCGCCGGGCAGCGGCAAAACCATGTTGGCCCGCCGGCTTGTGACTATCCTGCCGAAACTCACTCTCGACGAAGCGATCGAAACCACCCGCATCCACAGCGTGGCCGGCCTGACCGGCGAAAAACAGGCGCTGGTCTGCACGAGGCCGTTCCGCAGCCCGCACCACACGATCAGCGACGCGGGCCTGATCGGCGGGGGACGGGTGCCCAAACCCGGCGAGGTCAGCCTGGCCCACAACGGCGTGCTGTTCCTGGACGAGATGCCGGAGTTCCAGAAAAGCGTGCTGGAAGTGATGCGCCAGCCGATGGAGGATGGGGACGTGTCGATCAGCCGCAGCCTGGTCAGCGTGGTCTACCCGGCGCGCTTCATGCTGGCCTGCGCGATGAACCCCTGCCCGTGCGGCTATCAGACCGACCCGGCCCACAACTGCACCTGCAGCCGGTCACAGATCAAACGCTACATGTCATCGATCAGCGGTCCCCTGCTGGACCGGATCGATATCCATGTCGAGGTCCCTGCGGTGCGCTTCGAGCAGCTCTCGAGCAAGCGCGAGGGTGAAAGCTCCGAGACCGTGCGGGAGCGGGTCGAACGAGGACGGAGCAGTCAACTGGAGCGATTCGCCAACGACAGAGGAGTGTACTGCAACGCCCACATGGGCCGCAAGCTGCTCAAGAAACACTGCGAGCTCAGCGATGAGTGCCGCGCCCTGCTCAGCCGCGCAGTGACCCATTACGGCCTTTCGGCCCGCGCCCACGACCGGATCCTCAAACTGGCCCGCACTATCGCCGACCTGGCCGCCGCCGATCCGATAGCCCCCGAACATCTTGCCGAGGCGATCCAGTACCGGAGCCTCGACCGCACGGCGATGCTGTGAAAAACGCATCTAAACTTTGCGGGATAACAAGACCACTCTGAAACAGCGCAAATTATTGTTTGAGAGAAAAAACGTTGACAATCGCGCCGTAACGCGTATCATTATTTGTGAAACATTCGCCATTGTTTCAGCATTATTGATACATGCTCTTGTGTTTCAGGACAAAGTATAACATGGCCAAATATTTCATACTAATGGGTGATGTAATCGCAAGCAGTGACGCTGATAACGACAAACTGAGAAGGCATTTTAAAAGCTTGGTTTCAGCCTGCAACAGCTCTGTGAGAAACCATATTTTGTCACCTTATACAATAACGCTTGGGGATGAATTCCAAGGCATCGCGAGTTCGCTTCGTGCAATCGTTGAGTCTATTTTTTTCTTTGAGGAGGAAAGCATCAAAAAAAAATATTCTTTTAAAATCCGCTATGTGGCTCATTATGGGGAAATCCAAACACCAATAAATGAGGAAATTGCATATGAAATGTTAGGTCCAGGATTAACCAAAGCCAGGAAATTGCTAACTCAAAAGCGCCGGAATCGTCCCCGGTTTCTTATTGATCTGCCAGATCAAAAGTTATCGAACAACATTAATCGTTTATTTCAAGTGGTTGGTAATTTAATGGATAGGTGGAACATAAAAGACTTTTCAATTATAGACGATATGATATTGAACTCTAACAATGAGCAAGTCGCCGCAAAGCACGGTAAAAATAGAACGCAGATCTGGAAAAGGAGGAATAATTTACTTATAGAGGAATATAAACTAATCAAAGATGTTCTGTTTGATCTTATTGAGGAATCATAAGCAGAGGTTAACAAATGAAGTACCTATATGCTTTATTGATATTCGCAATAGGTGAAACAGTCGGCTTTATAATCTTTTTTCGAGTTAGAAAGATACTAAGTCCAACTCCTGATGAAAGGCCCTTTGATATATCAACGGTAAAAGGAGCGCTCGAACGAGCAGTTTTATTTACTGGTCTCCTCTATAATTTTCCTCAGATATTAATTGCGTTTGGAGCTTTGAAAGTGGCTACCCGACTCCATGATGAGACAAAACAAAAGATTTCTAATGACTACTTTTTAACTGGCAACTTGATCTCAATCTTGATAGCGATGTTGGATGCAATAATCGTCAAAGAATGGTTTTTCCACTAACAGGTAAAACTCCGGATTATTGATGGACAGATATTATAATCAGTCATTATTGCTTTCCTGATTCCATTCGATGTTTATTTGCATTTCTTCCACACCTGAATCAACAACCATTTTCAGGTCCCAAGCAGGAGTTAAGCCATGTCTGACACCCAATCGTTCGGCAGAAGAAAATTCATCGGTAGGCTTGCGGGAATCCCGGCGCTGCTGACAGCGGCCCTGTCCCCGATCGCCGAGCTTGACGATCGCTGATCGATAACCTGGCCGACGAAACAGTAAAAAAGCTTGTCCGGCGGGTTGACCGGAGGAGGGCAATCGGTGGAAGCGGAAAATGATCCGGACGCAAACCGGCCCTGTAGCCGGGCCACAATGGCAT
>VRUH01000053.1:0-6382 GCA_019456185.1 Candidatus Glassbacteria bacterium
TGCCCTGCATGATGCTGGAAAACGAGTGCTACTACCGCTACGTCATGCTCGTGCTGGAGATGATCTCCGCCGGGCTGTTCGGAGAACTGCTGCATTGCGAGGCGGGCTACCAGCACGATGTGCGCTGGCTGAGAGGCGTGGAAGGTAAGATCGGCCCCGGGGGCAGTCTGCTCTGGCGCGGGAAGCACGCCCTGTGGCGCAACGGCAATCTCTATCCCACCCACCCGATCGGACCCGCCGCGTGGAGCCTGGGAATCAACCGCGGCGACAGGTTTACCTACCTGGTGTCGATGAGCACCAAAAGCCGCGGGATGAACACGAAAATCGCTCAAATGTTCGGTGATGACCACCCCAACGCCACCCGTAAATACGCTCTGGGCGATATCAACACCAGCCTGCTGGCCACCGAAAACGGCCTGACTGTCACGCTCTACCACGACACCCAGAGCTCGCGGCCCTACGATGAAATATTCAGGGTCCAGGGCACCGGGGGAATCTACAGCCGCACCCTGCGCAAATGCTATTTCGAGGGCCGTAGCCCGGAGGAGCACAGTTGGGAGGATATCGAGAAGTACTACGGGCAGTTCGACCACCCGCTGTGGCGCAAGCTGGGCGAGCAGGCGCTGGCCCACGGCCACGACGGGGCCGATTTCCTGACCCAGCACCAGTTCCTGGCAGCGGTCCGCCTGGGAGTCGGCACCCCGATCGATGTTTACGACTCGGCGACCTGGAGCGCGGTCAGCCAGCTCACCGAGCAGTCGGTGGCCAAGCGGAGCAGTCCGGTGGATTTCCCCGATTTCACCCGCGGCAAATGGAGCGTAAAACGGGAAATCCCGATCCTCGGCCTGTAATCTCAGCGGGAGGAATTCCGCTGATGAAAACTGCCGGTATCCTGACCGTGCCGCTGGCGCCCGAGGGCTCCCGGGTCTGGTTCGCGCTGGCGGGCGAGCCGAAAGAGCAGCTTTGGTACGACATCGACCACGGCCTCTCGGGCCAGCTCGAACTGTACTCGGAAAAACTGCTGCGGTTTTTCCGAGGCGAATCTCAGGCGGAGGCGCTGAGGGAGGAAAGTCATACCTGTGAAGCTTTGACCGCCGCGAAGCAGCGGGGTAAATTGCTGAGGAGATAGGCGGGAGACAAAGGTAGCATTCCACAGCCTGAAGGGGGCATTCGATGAGTTCTCTCAAAGGTTTACGGTTGGTGTGTCTGGTCCTGGTGCTGGCGGGAACGGCTGTTTGCACGGGGTGCTCCGCTCCGGAACGGACCGCGGAAATTGCCGCTCACGCGGACTGGAAATCCAGAATCAGACCGGATCACCCGCGGATCTTTTTCAACAGCGACCAGTGGCGCGGGATTCAGCAGCACGCACTTTACAGGGAGCACGATCTGCTCAACGAGTTCGACGCCCGCTGCGATTCCCTGCTGGCGCTGGATTATCTGGAACCGGGAGACTACGGCACCGACGCCAGCCGGGCGGCGTTTAGCTACAGGATGGGCGGTGGGGAGGAATACCTGGAACTTGCCCGCAGACTGCTGGAAACAAGTATCGCCTGGTACCATGCACGCTACGGGCGGCAGCAGAGCGTAAGCTGGTATTCGTTCAGCCGGGTTAACGCCTGGGCCGCGTTTGACTGGATTTTCGAGGACCTGGACGTGGAGGTCCGCAACGCCATGGGCCGGAGCTTTATCGAGGCCACGGCCAACGTGATGCCCACCGGACCGTACCGCGGACCCCGCGAGCCGTTCGAGCGGGAAAACTGGAGCGGACCGCACTCGGGGTTCTACGGGACCCGCTCGCTGGCCTGGTACGCGGGGCTGGCGCTCTACGGCGAGGGGATCGCCGACAGCCTGGCCGAGGCGTTCCTGGCCGACGGCTACGAGCAGTACAATGAGCTGCTGGCCTACCGCAGCGCGGCTGCCGGGGATGACGGCGGGTCGGCGTCGGCGGCGCTGAACTACGCGCTGGCCGCCTATCCCTGGGCGGAGTTCAATTTCTTCCACAGCTACCGCTCGGCCACGGGCGAGGATATCTCGCGGGAGTGGCCCTACGTGGCCCGTCTGGCCGGCTATATCTACTGGAACCGCCTGCCCGGCGGCCTGCACCTGGGCAGTGGCGACGACTACCACCTGACCAACCGGATCCGCACCGGCAACCTGCATCTGCACTTGAGCCAGATCGAGCATTTCTACGCCGGCCTCCTGCCCGAATACGCCACGGTCACCCGCTGGCTGCTGGCCCGGCTGAACCGCGAGCGAAGGAGTTCATTCCCCTGGGCGCGGTTCCTGCTGACCGGGACGGGTGGGGAAAACTACGAGTCGGTCGAGCTTCCGCCGGCGATGCCCCTGGCACGCCATTTCAACAACATGGGCCAGGTGTTCCTGCGCAGCGGGTCGGAGGATGACGATACCTACGCGCTGTTCACTCTCGGCGGGGCGCTGGAGCAGCATAAGCATTTCGACCACCTCCATTTCGCGATCTACCGCCAGGGGTTCCAGGCCCTGGACACCGGCAGCCGTCCCGAGCCGGGAATCCACCTTTACAACTACTACTGCCGCACGATCGCCCATAACAGTATCCTGATCTACATGCCGGGCGAGGAAATGCCGTCCTACTGGGGCAAAAGAGTGGGGATTCCGGCCGAGGGCGAGCTGGCCGTGCCTCCGCCAAACGACGGGGGCCAGCGGGAAATCCTGTGCAGCGAGCCGGTGGCGTTCGAGTCCGGGGAGCATTACGCCTATGTGGCCGGTGACGCCACCACCTGCTACCACCCGGACAAGAGCGAGCTGGTGACCCGCCAGTTCGTGTTCCTGCCGCCGGATTTTTTTATCGTGTTTGACCGGGTGGTTTCGGCTAGTCCCTCGTTCGATAAAACCTGGCTGCTGCACACCGCCACCGAGCCGATGATTTTCGGCAGGACCTTCCGCTCCGGCCACGACCGGGGCCGTCTGTTCTGCCGCACCCTGCTGCCCGCCGACGCCCGGCTGACCAAGATCGGCGGACCGGGCAGGCAGTTCTGGTCGGGAGGGCGCAACTGGCCCCTGCCGGCGGGCTGGCGCGCACCGGACACAACCGCGCTGCTGGGCCAGTGGCGGGTGGAGGTTACTCCGGGAGGCCGACGAAGCGGGGAGTTGTTCCTGCACGTGATCCAGGTGGGGGACGACGAGCTGAACTACATGGCGGACTGCGAATTGCTGGAGGGGACGGGGTACGCCGGCGTGAAATTCGAGCACGAGGGACGGGAATTCCGGGTGACGTTCGGCACGGAAGGCGACCCCGGCGGACATATCAGGATCGTCGATGGCGGGAACGTGGTGGTGGACAAGCCCCTGGCCGAATCGGTCCAGCCGCAGCAGGGCCTGAGGGGAGTCAGCGATTAGCTTTTTCGCCGGCAGCCAGGATTTTCCGGTACGTATCGATCAGCAGTTTCGCGATCCCGCTTTCGCTGTGGTGGCGGCCGACCCAGTCGTAGACAGTCCGGGCCATTTCCTCGACCGCAGCAGGCGTAATTGTGGCCAGGGCGGCGGACACCTCCTCCTCGTTGGCGCAGTTGATAACCGGGATGTCCTCCCCGTAGGCTTTTTGCGCCAGGCCCTGGTTGCAGCAGGCGAAAACCGGGCGGCTCATCGCCATCGACTCCAGCGCCGCCAGACCGACAGCGCCCAGTTTGAACTGGTCCACCACTACGTGCGCCCGGGCGAGGCTGGCGTAGAACGCCTGTTTGTTCCCCGGTTCGAGATAGCTGACCAGCCGCCCGATCCCCAGTGAGTCGACCAGCTCCCGGGTGGCCTGCCTGTCCACCCCCCAGTCTGCGATCCACAGCTTGTAGTTGCCGATTTCCCGCTCCCGGACGAAACGGGCGAACCCCTTGAGAAAGATATCGTTGCTCTTGGTCGATTTCCTGCTGGTGGAGGTCCAGTCCAGCCGGGCAACCGAGAAAAACACTGTTTCCGCGCCGGGGCGGTTGGGGCGCGGCTCGAAACGGTCCATCCCGATACTGAACGGCAGGAAGCTGACAGAGGGCAGGTTCAGCCCGAGCGCATCCAGGGTGGCGAACTGGTCGATATTGGTCAGGAACAGGTGCGAACTCCCCTTCAGCGCACTGCGGTAGAGACGGCTCAACGGCGAGCGGCCGGGGGCGATTTCGCTGAGGTCGGCGCCCGTGGCCAGGGCCGCATAGGGGACACCGTATCTGCGCCTGATCCGCAGGGCGGAGATTTCACTGCAGGTCTGGGCCTGCACCAGGCTGACTGATCGCCCCACGGCATGCTCGTGAGTGCTGAGCGGACCGGGAACTCCTATCCGGTTGAGGAGGTAGTTGAGATAGTCCCGGTTGTAGGGCCGCAGGAAGTGCTCGCGCGAGGCGCCCTCGTACTCGTGCTCGGGGTTACTGACCCCCGGCCGCTTCAGGCGCACGGCTGGAAGGTACAGCTCGGCGTCCACTCCGGCGGAATTGAGCAGCCGGACGTTGTTGAACCCGACGTTGCACAGGTTACCGAGCCAGGCGATTTTCATCGTTCAATCGTTCCGGTCCGAATTAGCCGGCTGATCCGCTTGCGCTTGGTGTTCAGCCGAACAGTTTCCTGGCCAGTTGCACCGCCCCGTGGCGCAGCGGCCCGTAAACCTTGTAAAATTCGTCGTATTCCACAACCTCGCCGCCCCATTTCAGCTTGAAGTGGTTGACCCCCTTTTCCCCCTCGTTGCGGGGCTCGAGGAAATATCCCACCCAGTCGACTACCCGTGCGCCCTGGCCGTGGGCCCACTCGATCACGTGCCACTGCATAAGGTCGTTGCCGTAGATCCTGTTCTCGCGGGCGTAGTCCGAGTAACCGACTCCGCCCAGGATCAGGTTCCCGTTACTGACTCCCAGGCCCTGTCCGCTGACCCAGTTGCCCTCGTGCCGGGTAAGGAGAATCCGGTACACGTCCGGGGGGAATATGCGCCTTATCTCTTCGAAATGGCTCTTGTCCGGGAGACGGAAATTATTGCGCCGGGCGGTTTCCAGGCGTATCCGGTGGAATGCCTCGATATGCTCGCCGCTGGCGGCCTCCACAACTTCCACTCCCTGTTTCCGGGCCTTGCGCACCACCCGCCTGCTGTCTTTGTCCAGGCCGTCCCACAGCTCGTCCAGGCTCCTGCCTGCCACATTGAGCAGCACCGTGGCTTTTCTGCGCGTCCGGTAACCGAACCGGCCGAATGTTTCGCGGTAGTCTCCGGCCAGGCTATCCCAGCCGTGGACAGGCGGCAGGGCATGGCGGACCATGAAGGCGTTGCGTTCCCGCGCCAGAGCGTCAACTCCGGCGAGCAGAGACGCCAGGGTATCGGTCCGCGGGTGCGGGCCGGAACACAGCGGGCCGTAGTTCCAGGAAAGGGAGCGAAACAACGCGGCGGGCCAGGCGCCCAGGCGGCCGATAATTCCGGGCCGCTGAAAGAGCAGCTCATAATCGAACTTCTCGATCGCCAGCAGCTGGCCGGTAGTCTGCCCGTCCTGCCGGGCGGAGAGGAAATGGGCCGCGGCATACTCGTTGACCGCCTCCTCGAACCGTCCGTAGAACGAGGTCTGGGCGTAGGCGCCGTGCTCGTTTACGGCCGCGAAGGCGTCCCAGGAATGTGAGTCGAGTGACTCCAGGCGGCAGGCTGTCAGGTCTGCCCGCGTTTCGCTGCCTGCTGAGGACAAGGTTGGCAAACTCCGGGAAGAGGTTTTACTCGCAGACAAACCAGCAAGCGCCGGGATCAGGACACGGCGCCGGTCACCGCCTCGATCACCGCCCCGATTTCTGTCTCCTCGAGTTCCGCGTAACACGGCAGCGAGAACACCTCGCGGCAGGCCTGTTCGGTGGCGGGAAGCTCCGGCGCACTCTCGTCCGGGCGGCTCAGGCCGGGCTGACTGTAATCGGGAACGGGGTAGTGGATATCCGTGGCTACTCCCGCCCGGTGTATCTTTTCTCTGATTTGATCGCGCTCCGGATGCCGAACGCAAAACAGATGGGCGACTGAATCGCTGCCCGATTCCGGCGGCAGGGACAGGCTGTCCATTCCGTTCAGAGCGTCGATATACCTGTTCGCAATCTCACGCCGCCGCCGGTTGAAACTGTCCAGATGCGGGAGTTTGGCGCGGAGCACGGCCGCCTGGACAGCGTCCATCCTGCTGTTACGTCCCGCCCGGCTGAGCGAATTGTATTTTTGCTCCCAACCGTACTGGCGCAGCCGCAGTACCTCCTCGCCAAGTCCCTGCTCGGCGGTAATTACCGCGCCGCCATCGCCGAGAGCTCCCAGGTTCTTGGTGGGGTAGAAACTGAAACAGCCGATCCGTCCGAACGTCCCGGCGGCGGCCGTGCCGATCCGTGCGCCGTGGGCCTGGGCGCAGTCCTCGATAACATCCAG